>DATGDX010000042.1:0-11873 GCA_035310665.1 Mycobacteriales bacterium
GCGCTCGCCGGTGCCGACGTCGTCGTCGTCGGCCGGGGCGTCACCGTCGGCCGCCCGCTCGGCCTCCTGCTCACCCGCCGGACCGAGAACGCGACGGTCACGCTCTGCCACACGGCGACCCGGGACCTGCCCGCGCACACGCGCCGGGGCGACATCGTGGTGGCCGCCGCGGGCGTCGCGCACCTGCTCACCGCCGACATGGTCCGCCCGGGCGCGACCGTGGTCGACGTCGGGATCACCCGCACCGACACCGGGCTCGTCGGCGACGTCCACCCGGGCACTGCCGCGGTCGCCGGGTTCCTCGCCCCGATGCCCGGCGGCATCGGCCCGATGACCCGCGCGATGCTGCTCGCGAACATCGTGGAGGCCGCCGAGCGTCGAGCCCCGTGATCAACCGGCGCGGCGGACCCGCTCGTCCTCGGCCGGCAGCGGCCGCACGACCCCGGCGGCGATCACCTCGTTGGCGAGCCGCGCCCGGCGGTTCCCGCCCTCCGGGATGCGGAACTTCTGGTACAGCCGGAGCAGGTGCTGCTTGACGGCCGCCTCGGTGACGACGAGCTCCTCCGCGATCTCCCGAGCGGTGGCCGGGGCGACGAACGCGTCCTGCTGCAGTGCCGGACGGCACAGCGCGTTGAGCACCTCGAGCTCGCGCCGGGTGAGATCGGGAGCGGCCATCCGCCGCAACTCGACCGTCTCGTCCGCGTCGTCCCGCGTCCCGAGCCCGCCGATGCGGCAGCGCGCCATCCCGAAGCTGAGCACGTCGCCGTCGCAGAGCACTCGCCGCCCCACCGGGCGGCCGTTGAGCCGCGTCCCGTTGGTCGACAGCCCCAGGTCGGTCACGTAGACGTAGGGCCCGCGTCGGACCAACTCCGCGTGCAGCCGCGACACGCTGGGGTCGGACAGCCGGACGTCGACGCCCTCGCCGCGCCCGACGGTCGTGACCTCCGCGCGCAGCTCGACGATGTCCCCCGTCTCCTCGACCCGCAGGTATGGCGTCTCCACTCGCGGTCCTCCCCTCGACCCGTCCCTGAGGTTCCCCCGAGGTCCCTTGGGCCCCGGGGCCTCCCCGTCCCGGTCGGGAACGCTCGCCTGGTGGCCAGCGACCTCTACTGCGCCGGTTACCCCACCGTAGTGCGGCGACACCGCCCGGGGTAGCGGCGCCGGGGGCGCCGCGCCGTTGAGCGGGGCCCTGTCGGGGGTAGGCCAGGAGGTGGTAGACCCGCCCTGTCGCCCCCGTCCGTCCCGTCCCCAGGCTTCTCGCCCATCGGAAGGACATCGCATGGCTGACAAGCCCTCTCGCGGTCTTGCCGACGTCGTCGCAGCGTCCACCGCGATCAGCGACATCGACGGACGGCACGGTCGGCTGTTCTACCGCGGCTACGACATCCACGACCTGGCCGGCAGCATCTCGTTCGAGGAGTGCATCCACCTCCTCCAGCGCGGCACCCTCCCGACGCGAGCGCAGCTCGAGGAGCTCAAAGAGGAGCTGCGGGCGGCGCGGCAGCTGCCCCCGCTCGTCGAGGACCTGCTACCCCGGGTCGCGGTCCGTGCCGAGCCGATGGCCGCGATGCGCACGCTGGTGTCGCTGCTCGGCCACGAGGACCCGGACAAGGCGTCGAACAGCATCGAGGCGAACCGGCGCAAGGGGCTGCGGCTCGTCGCCCAGCTGCCGGTGCTCGTCGCGCGCTACCACGCCGCGCGGAGCGGGCAGGAGGCACCGCCCGACCCCGACCCGAAGCTGGGAATCGCCGGCAACTTTCTGCTGCAGATCACCGGGAAGCACCCGGACGATTTCGAGGCCGTGTCGTTCGACGAGTGCCTCGTGCTGCACGCCGATCACACCATGAACGCCTCGACGTTCTCCGCCAGGGTCACCGCGGCGACCCTGTCGGACATGCACTCGGCGATCGTCTCGGCGATCGGCACGCTCAAGGGCCCGCTGCACGGGGGCGCGAACGAGGCCGTCATGGCGATGCTCGAGTCGATCCCCGACGTCGACGCGGTCGAGGAGGCGGTGCACCAGCGCCTCGCCGGCGGTGGGAAGATCATGGGGTTCGGGCACCGCGTCTACCGGACCGAGGACCCGCGGGCCCGGCACCTGCGGCGGATGGCCCGCGAGTTGGGGCAGCGCCACGGGTTCGACAAGTACTACGAGATGTCGTTCCGGATGCAGCAGGCGGTGCTCGACGAACGCGGGCTCTACCCGAACGTCGACTTCTACGCCGCGAGCACCTACCACGCCCTGCGCATCCCCCACGACCTGTTCACCGCGGTGTTCGCCGTGTCCCGGACCGCGGGGTGGACGAGCCACGTGATGGAGCAGCACGCGGACAACCGGCTCATCCGCCCGGACAGCGAGTACATCGGCCTGCGCAACCAGACCTTCGTCCCCCTCGACGAGCGCGGCTGACCTCGGTCGTGGTCCCCGCCGCCCCGGCGCGCCCACCCGGCCGCACCGAGCCCGCCCGCCGCGCCCGGCGTCTGCGTCGTCCCCCCGAGGCGCCACTGACCGCCGTCATCGGCGGGGTCGCCGTGGGCCTGCTGCTCGCCTACCTGCACCACTTCCGGATCGGCAGCCTGCTCATGGCGCTGTCCGTGCTCGCGGGGGCGGCGATGCGGCTCGTGCTGCCGGAGCGGGACGCGGGCCTGCTCGCGGTGCGCAGCCGCGGGTTCGACGTGGTCACGCTCGCGACGCTCGGCCTGGGCCTGCTGGTATTCGCGCTCGTGGTGCCCCCCGGGTGAGCGCAGGCGACCGCCGGTTGGAGGCGTAGCCTCGCCGCGCGATCGGCAGCGCCGCGACGGGGACGCCGGGATGAGGGCCGGCACGCAGCCGTCAAGAAGCTGCCGCGAGGAGTCGAGGGAGATGAGGAAGGTCGATGGCTGAGCGCAGGGGCAAGGTGACCGTCATCGGAGCCGGGTTCTACGGAGCGACCACGGCACAGCGGCTCGCGGAGTACGACATTTTCGAGACCGTGGTGCTCACCGACATCATCGAGGGCAAGCCCGAGGGTCTGGCGCTCGACATGAACCAGTCGCGGCCGATCGAGGGTTTCGAGACGAAGGTCGTCGGGGTCACGACGGGGCCGAACGGCGAGGGCTACGAGCAGGCGGCCGGCTCCGACATCGTCGTCATCACCGCCGGCCTCCCGCGCAAGCCGGGCATGAGTCGTATGGACCTCATCGAGACCAACGCGAAGATCGTCCGACAGGTCACCGAGAACGTCGCGAAGCAGGCGCCGAACGCCGTCGTCATTGTCGTGTCCAACCCGTTGGACGAGATGACGGCGCTGGCGGCCAAGGTTTCCGGCTTCCCCAAGTCCCGCGTGATGGGGCAGGCGGGGATGCTCGACACGGCCCGGTTCAGCCACTTCGTCGCCGAGACGCTCGGCGTCCCCGTCGCGTCGGTGCAGACGCTGACCCTCGGCTCGCACGGCGACACGATGGTCCCGGTGCCGAGCGCCTGCACCGTCGACGGCAAGCCGCTGACCGACTTGCTCCCCGCTGAGAAGATCGACGAGCTGGTGGAGCGGACTCGCAACGGCGGGGCCGAGGTCGTCGCCCTGCTGAAGACCGGCTCGGCCTACTACGCGCCGTCCGCTGCGGCGGCACGGATGGCCCGCGCGGTCGCCGTGGACTCCGGTGCCGTCATGCCGGTGTGTGCCTGGGTGGACGGGCAGTACGGCATCTCCGGCGTCTACCTCGGCGTGACCGCCGAGCTCGGACGCGAGGGGG
The DNA here is from genome assembly GCA_035310665.1 of Mycobacteriales bacterium. Taxonomy (GTDB): domain Bacteria; phylum Actinomycetota; class Actinomycetes; order DATGDX01; family DATGDX01; genus DATGDX01. The sequence continues at coordinate 3,733 of DATGDX010000042.1, forward strand.
TGCGCCGCGTCGTGGAGCGCGAGCTGACCGACTCCGAGCTCGCCGCGCTCAAGCAGGCCGCTGAGGCGGTCCGCAGCAAGCAGGCCGACGTCGACAATCTCTGACGGCCGGGACGGCGACACCATGGAAAAGATCAAGGTCCTGAACCCCGTCGTCGAGCTCGACGGCGACGAGATGACCCGGATCATCTGGGCCTTCATCAAGGACTCGTTGATCCTGCCGTACCTCGACGTGCCGCTCGAGTACTACGACCTGTCGATCCAGCACCGGGACGCCACCGACGACCAGGTGACGGTCGACGCGGCGCACGCCATAAAGCGGCACGGCGTGGGTGTCAAGTGCGCGACGATCACCCCCGACGAGGCCCGGGTCAAGGAGTTCGGGCTCAAGCACATGTGGCGCTCGCCGAACGGGACGATCCGGAACATCCTCGGCGGCGTCATCTTCCGGGAGCCGATCATCATCTCGAACATCCCGCGGCTCGTTCCCGGGTGGACCAAGCCGATCGTGGTCGGCCGTCACGCGCACGGCGACCAGTACAAGGCCACCGATTTCCGCGTGCCGGGGCCGGGCACCGTCACGATCACCTACACCCCCGACGACGGCTCGGAGCCGTTGCGGCTCGAGGTGGCGAAATTCCCCGGCGGCGGCGTCGCCATGGGGATGTACAACTTCGACGACTCCATCCGCGACTTCGCGCGCGCGTCGTTCCGCTACGGGCTGGCCCGCAACTACCCCGTCTACCTGTCCACGAAGAACACGATCCTGAAGGCGTACGACGGGCGGTTCAAGGACCTGTTCGCCGAGGTGTTCCAGAACGAGTTCGCCGACGAGTTCGCCGCCGCCGGGCTCACCTACGAGCACCGGCTCATCGACGACATGGTCGCGGCCGTCCTGAAATGGGAGGGCGGCTACGTCTGGGCCTGCAAGAACTACGACGGTGACGTGCAGTCCGACACGATCGCGCAGGGGTTCGGCTCGCTCGGGCTGATGACGTCCGTGCTGATGACCCCCGACGGGCGCACGGTGGAGGCGGAGGCAGCGCACGGGACGGTCACCCGGCACTACCGGATGCACCAGCAGGGCAAGCCGACCTCGACCAACCCCATCGCCTCGATCTTCGCCTGGACGCGCGGGCTGGCGCACCGCGGCACGCTCGACAGTACCCCCGAGGTCAGCGCCTTCGCGCACAAGCTGGAGCGGGTCTGCGTGGAGACCGTCGAGGGGGGCCAGATGACGAAGGACCTGGCGCTGCTCATCGGGCCCGACCAGCCGTGGCTGACGACACAGGAGTTCCTGGACGCGCTCAAGACCAACCTCGAGAAGAAGATGGCCGGCTGACGGGTCAGCGCCGGCGAGTCGGCGTACGAACGCCGGATCGCGACCGGACCCTAGACTCGGGCGCGTGGACGGCCCGCCCGGTGCGGCGCGCCGGCGGGCCCCGGCCCCGGGAGGCCGACACTGACCGTTCTGGCGAACATCGCCCTCATCCTGCTGTTCGTGCTCGTCGGTGGGGTGTTTGCCGCCGCGGAGATCGCGCTGGTCTCGCTGCGGGAGAGCCAGGTCAAGGCGCTCGCCGAGCGCGGGCGGCGCGGGGAGACGGTCGCGCGGCTCGCGGAGGACCCGAACCGGTTTCTCGCCGCCGTCCAGGTCGGGGTCACCGTCGCCGGGTTCCTGTCCGCAGCGTTCGGGGCGGCGACGCTCGCGGGCGAGCTGGAGCCGGTGCTGCGCGGCTGGGGGCTGGGCCGCGCGCTCGCCGCGGGCCTGTCGCTCGTGGTGGTCACCATCGCGATCTCCTACGTCTCGCTGGTGTTCAGCGAGCTGGCTCCCAAGCGGCTCGCGCTGCAGCGCGCGGAGGGGTTCGCGCTCGGCCTCGCCCCACTGCTGGACCGGATCGCGACCCTGTCCCGCCCGGTCATCTGGCTGCTGTCGCGGTCGACCGACGCGGTGGTGCGACTTCTCGGCGGCGACCCCTCCGCCGGCCGCGAATCGATCACGCAGGAGGAGCTGCGGGACCTGGTGGCCGCGCACGAGTCGCTGTCCAAGGACGAACGCCAGCTCATCGACGAGGTGTTCGCGGCGGGCGAGCGGCAGGTGCGCGAGGTCCTCGTGCCGCGCACCGAGGTCGACTTCCTCGACGCCGCGCTGCCGGTGGCCCGCGCCGCCGAGATCGTGGCAGGGCAGCCGCACTCGCGCTACCCCGTGGTGCGGGGGTCGCACGACGACGTCGTCGGGTTCGTGCACGTGCGCGACCTGCTCGGGCCGACCGCGAAGCGCAACGCGCGGGTGGGGGACGTCGCGCGGGAGGTCAAGCTGCTGCCCGCGACCAAGCGAGTGCTGCCCGCGTTGTCGGAGATGCGCCGCGAGCGCCACCACCTCGCGATCGTCGTCGACGAGTACGGCGGGACGGCCGGGATCGTGACCCTCGAAGACCTCGTCGAGGAGCTCATCGGCGACATCCGCGACGAGTACGACGTGGCGACCGCGGGGTCGCGCCACCTGCGGGGCGGGGACATCGAGGTCGACGGGCTGCTCAACCTCGACGAGTTCGCCGAGGTGACCGGGATCGAGCTGCCGGACGGGCCCTACGAGACGGTGGCCGGCTTCGTGCTGGCCACGCTGGGTCACCTGCCCGCGGCGGGGGAGCTCGTGGAGGCGGAAGGTCACCGGTTGACAGTCACCGAGCTGGACGGGCGGCGCGTCGCTCGGCTGCGGGTGACGGCGGCCCCGGCGGCGCCGCCCGCCGAAGGAACCTCGGCCGAGGTTTCGCCGCCCGAGGTCCCGCCGGCCCAGGTCCCCCCGGGCGCGCCGAGCGCGGGCGCGGCGGCGGACGGCGCGCCCGGCGACGGCCGGGCGGCCGGCGAAGCCCTGCGACAATGAGCTCATGCCCCCGCCCCGCATCCTGTCCGGCATCCAGCCGACGGCCGACTCGTTCCACCTCGGCAACTACCTCGGCGCGATCCGGCAGTGGGTGGCCCTGCAGGACGACCACGACGCGTTCGTCTTCGTGGCCAACCTCCACGCGATCACGCTGGAGCAGGACCCCGCCGCCCTGCTGCGGCGCACCCGCGTCGCCGCGGCGCAGCTGCTCGCCGTGGGCCTCGACCCCGACCGGTGCACGCTGTTCGTCCAGTCGCACGTCCCGGAGCACACCGAGCTGTCGTGGGTGCTCAGCTGCCTGACGGGCTACGGCGAGGCCAACCGGATGACGCAGTTCAAGGACAAGGCGGCCCGGGCCGGCGACGGGGAGGGGGGACCGAGCGTCGGGTTGTTCACCTACCCGATCCTGCAGGCGGCGGACATTCTCATGTACCAGGCCGACCAGGTGCCGGTCGGCGAGGACCAGCGGCAGCACCTCGAGCTGACCCGTGACCTGGCCCGCCGGTTCAACGCCACCTACGGGGAAACGTTCATGGTGCCCGCGTCGTACATCGTCCGCGACACCGCGAAGATCCTCGATCTGCAGGACCCGACCGCGAAGATGAGCAAGTCGTCGTCGACGCCGCAGGGCATCCTCCACCTGCTCGAGGACACCGGCGCGATGCGCAAGAAGGTGCGCCGCGCGGTGACCGACTCCGGCACTGAGATCCGCTTCGACGAGCAGGCCAAGCCGGGCATCAGCAACCTGCTCACGATCTACGCCACGCTCACCGGCCGGACGGTCGCCGACGTGGAACGCGACTACGCCGGCCGCGGCTACGGCCAGCTCAAGAAGGACCTCGCGGAGGTCGTCGTCGAGTTCGCCACCCCCATCCAGGAGCGTGTCGCGAGAATCGTCGGGGACGAGGAGGGGCTCGACGCCGTCCTCGCCCACGGCGCCGCGCGGGCGCGCTCCGTCGCGCGCGAGACCATGGAGCGGGTCCGCGACCGCGTCGGTTTCCTGCCGGCGAAGGGCTAGCGCCGACCTCACCAGTGCCGGTCGAGCGCGAGCCAGCGGGGGTAGGCCCGGTGCATGGCCACTGTGCTCACCGGTCTCCATGGCCGGGCCGGCGCCGCGGCGGGCAGCGTCCGACGACGCGTGCCCGCGCTCGACCACCTCATCCGCGCCTACACCCGATACGTCGCCGACACCGGTGACCGGCTCGCCGCCGGGGTCACGTACTTTGGCTTCCTGTCGTTCTTCCCGCTCGTCGTGCTCGCCGTCTCCGTGCTCGGCTTCGTGCTTGCCGACAACGACGCCGCGATCAGAGAGGTGCAGCGGCAGCTGGAGGCGTTCGCCCCCGGGTTGGCGCACCAGCTGCCGATCCCGGAGATCGTGGCGGCCCGGCAGGGCCTCGGGGTCCTCGGTCTCGCCGGGTTGCTCTACGCGGGACTTGGGTGGGTCGACGCGCTCCGCGAGGCGATTCGCACGGTCTGGCACCACAACGTCAAGGCCGGCAACTTCGTGGTGCGCAAGCTCCTCGACGTGACGATCCTCGCCGGCCTGGGGCTCACGCTCGCTGCCTCGGTGGCGGCCTCGGGCCTCGTCACCTCGGCGACCACGTGGCTGCTCGGGCTCGTCGGGCTCGCCGACGCCCCCGCCGCCGGGCAGGTGCTGCGCGTGCTCGGGATCCTGTTGGTCGTCCTCGTCGACGTCGCGGTGTTCGTGTACTTGTTCATCCGCTTGCCCCGGCTCACGATCCCGTGGCGCCGTGTCGTGAAGGGCGCGGTGTTCGCCGCGGTCGGGTTCGAGGTGCTCAAGTACGCCGGGGCCTTCTACGTGCGGAACACGACCACGAACCCGGTGTACGGCACGTTCGCGGTGGTCGTCGGGCTACTGATCTGGATCAACCTCGTGTCCCGGTTCCTGCTGTTCGCCGCGGCGTGGACGGTGACCGCGCCGTACGACACCGACGTGGCGCCGTCCGGCACCGCGGGGCCGCGGGAAGCGGAGAAGGCGGGGGTGCCGGAGGAGTTCGCCGAGCCGGACGCCGACGGCGTGTGGACGGTGCAGGAGCGGGGCACCGAGCCCGCTGCGGGCGGCGCTGCAGGGCAAGCCGGGCGTGGGGTTCGGTGACGAGGAGCGGGGCGACCGGCCGGCCAGGGCGAAGGCCTCGGAGAAGACCGTACGCGCGCGGGCCGGCGGTAGGGTGCGCACCGCGGGGCGGCTGAGCATCGGCGCCCTTGTCGTGGGCGCGGTGGGGATCGTGGTGCTCGGTGCCCGGCCCCTTCGTGACCTGCTGCGCGGCTGACGTCCCCCGCTGACGGTCCCCGCTGACCGTCGGCGGACTGGCCGCTACAGCGGTGGGAGTGCCCTTGGGCGCTGGCGCCCCCCGCGGGCCGCGGCTCTGTCCCGCGCCCGCATCCGAAGGCCGAGGAGCCCGGAGGCGACGAGTGCCGCGCTCCCGAACAGCGCCAGCGGTGGGTGACCGGGCGGGGGGACGGGAAGCGAGGCCGCGTGCGGGTTCGTTCCGTCGAGACGTCCGTTGGCGAGAGCGGGGTCCGGCTCGGGCTCCACGAGCGTGCCCACCGGCCGCGCGCGCGCACCGGCGGTGAACCCCCAGTCGAGCAGCCGCGCGGCCTCGTCCCAGACCCGGGGCTGCGCGCGGAGCAGGGTCACCACGAGCGTCCGGTCACCGCGCCGGGCGGCGCCCACGAAACTCGCCCGAGCGGTCGAGGTGAACCCGTTCTTCACCCCGAGCGCTCCCGGATACCGCACCAGCAGCCGGTTGTGGGTGTAGATCTCGAACCGCCGCCCGCCGGGCGCCGGGAAGTCCGCGCGGCGCGTCGCCACGTAGCGGCGGAACTCGGGCAGCCCCAGCCCGGCGCGGGCGATGAGGGCGAGGTCGTAGGCGGACGACGTCTGGCCGGCGACGTCGAGGCCACTGGGCGTGCGGGCGACGGTGTCCAACGCGCCGAGCTGCCGTGCCCGCTCGTTCATCGCCGCGATGGTCGCCGAGCCGCCGCCGGCCGCCTCCGCGAGCACGTTGGCGGCGTCGTTGCCGGACACCATCATCAGGGCGCGGAACAGGTCGTCGACGTGGTAGCGCCCCCCCGGGACGACGCCGACCTTGCTGCCGTCGACGTCGGCATCCGCGGCCGTCGCGGTGACCAGCTGCGACGGCGACAGACGCGGGATCAGCGTGAGCGCGGTGAGGATCTTCAACGTGCTCGCCGGCGCGTAGCGGCCGTGCGGGTCCTTCGCGGCGAGGACCGCGCCCGTGTCGAGGTCGGCGACGACGTACGACGCCGCGCTGACCGCGGGCGGCCGGGGGGTGCGGGACGGCACGCGGACGACGAGACCCCGGCTGCGGAGCAGGTCACCGCCGACGGGCCGGTGGTGGTCCCCGGCCGCCCGGGCCGCGGGCATTGCGGGCACGACGGCGGTGAGCGCCAGGGCGAGGACGACGAGCACGGCCCGGGGCCGGCGGGCGAGCAGCGTCATGACCGGATCAGGGTAGCGGGCCGTTGCCGACGCGGGCCGCGGATACTGGCCGTGTCGTCGATTCGAGAGGAGCTGGGGGACCGTGTCCCGACGGCTGGCCGTCTTCCTGCTCGCCGTGGCGGCGTGGAACCTCGTCACGTGGAGCACGTTCATCCGCAACCTCGCGGCGACCGAGGGACGCCCGACCGGCTACTACGTCGCGCACGCGGTGCTGATCGCCGTCAACCTGGGCATCGCCGTGGTTCTGGCAACCGTCGGCTGGCGCGGCCTGCAACGCCGACCGTGACCGCCGTTCGGCGTGTGACGCTCACCCGTGCCGGTACCAGGCCCGGGGGAGGGTCGCGTAGGAGCGGCTGTTGATCCGCACGTTCGTGTCGTCGACGAGGCGCAGCTCGCGGGCGAGACCGTCGTCGATCGCGCGGAGGCGTCCGCGGCCACCGGCCAACAGGTCCACGAAGCACCCGTAGTCGACGAGGTAGACTTCGTACTTGATCGACGGGTCGTCGGCATCGAGGATGCCTTGCCGGACGCGATGAATGAGCCGAGCGTCGTAGAGCTGTTGGATGACGGGGTCGTTCGACTCGCCGTGGCGCCGCAGGTAGAGAACACGGCTCTTCTGCTCCGCACACCGGCGCACGAGCCTGGCCAGGGCGGCTTCGGCCTTCGGCGGTATCCGCCCTTCCTTGTCGCGGAGGAAGTAGTCCCGCGCCGCGGCGGAGACGTCCTCTCTAGAGATCTTGCTGCGCAGCGCGACGGCGGCCGCAAGCCCGGTGATATTGATCGCGTCCCTCGGGACCCCTTCGCTCGCCAGGACGAGTTCCTGAAACGCGCCCGGGGTGGCGAACGCCGCGGAGAGGAGTTCCGGTGCGTTCGGGATGTCCAGCTCGAAGCCCTTGTCGTGCATCAAGACGCGGACGTGCCGGTGCAGCAGTTCGCTGAAGAAGGAGACGGCGAAGGCGCGCTTGTTGCCGAATACCAGGAAGTCGTCGAGGTCGAGGCTGGCGGACGTGTCGGCGCCGAGTTCGATGCCGGTGTAGTCGCCACGGTCGCCGGGCAGCTCGAATCGGGAGCGCCGCTCGATCGCACCGATCTTCACGGTGATGCCTGGGACCGGGAACAGGGTTCTCCGCAACAGGTCGGCCAGGAACGGCTGCAGCTCGAGCGGGAGCGCGGACCACTCGTCGAGCAGCACCCAGAGTTGTCGTGGGCGGATGGCGTCCATCACCTGGTGCAGCGCCGCAACCAAGGACCCGAAGACGACGTGGTGATGCTGCTCCCCCCGGCGGACGACTCGGCGGGAGCGCTGGGACTGATGACGGCGGCGTCGCTCGGTCGTCAGGTTGCCCCGCGGCCCGATGCCCACCGTCGCGCCACCACCGGAGCTCTTCTCCTCCGTGGTCGCGACGACGCCCTCGTCCTCGACCTCGCCCACGATCCGGACGTCGGTCGCCGCCTCCGCGACGTGGTCCATCGCCGCGGCCAGCTGTTCCACGCGATCGTCCAGGTCCAGCTCCAGGATCGCCTCCCACAGCGCGTTGTGCAGCGCCTCGACCACGTCGATGAGCAGGTGCGTGGCTCGCCGGCTCACGGGGACCCGGCCATCCACGTAGAGGCTTCCGGAGGACCCGACGTTGCGCAGGTCGCAGTAGCCGGCGACGTGCCCTTCGCGGCGCACCGTCTCCGCCAGGTACTTCAGAATGTGCGTCTTTCCGGTTCCCCGCCGGCCGTAGAGGACCTGGTGCTCGGGCAACTCGAGCATCGTCACCAGCGGCTCGAC
>DATGDX010000043.1:0-6773 GCA_035310665.1 Mycobacteriales bacterium
GGCGCGGACGCCCTGAGCGATCTGCGGCGCCGGGCCGATGAGCTGCGCACGGTCGAGGAGCGAATCGAGTTCGTCGACCGGGAGATGCCGCTTCCCGTTTTGATGTTCGTTTTCGACCAGGTCCCGCCCGTGCTCGCCGGGTTGGCGGCCCTCGCCGTCGCGGAGCGGTTGGTGGCGCGCTGGCTGGGTCGTCCTTACGGCGTGGAGCCGGTGCGGCGGTGGCTGCCTCACGACCCGACCGCGGCGATGGGGCTGGACCTGTGGCGGCTGGCCTCCCGCCTGGCACAGCGGGACGAACAGCCCAGCGTGGCGGAGCCGGGCGTCGCCGAGTTCCTGGCCCGCTACGGGCATCGCGCGGCCGATCATGAGATCGACGTGGGGGCACCGCGGTTCGCCGACGACCCGACGTACGTCCTCGGGCTGCTGCGCACCTACATCGGCACTCTTGCCGAGCGGCGGGACGCAGACGACGCGCTGCGGCGGTTCGAGGAGGGCGTGGCGCGGGCGCGGCGGACGAGCGCGGAGTCGGTCGCCGCGACGAGCCGCGTCAAGGGCCCCGCGCACGCCGCGGTGCTCCGGGTGCTGCTCGACCGCGGTCGTGCGCTCGCCGGGCTGCGGGAACAGCCGAAGTTCGACCTCGTCCGGGCGGTCGCCCTCGCCCGCCACGTGCTCCGGCAGGTCGGCGAGGCCCTGGCGGCGGATGGTGTGTTGGCCGCCGCCGAGGACATCTTCTTCCTCGACCCGGCGGACGTCCGCACGGCGCTGCGTGAGGGAACCGCATCGCGGCTGCGCGAGCGCGTGGCCGACAACCGCCGCGAGTTCGAGCTGGCACGGGCGCGATCGGCGGTTCCTCGCATCCTGACCAGCGAAGGGGAGGCGGTCTACGGGCCCGCCGCGGCGCCCGGCAGCGACACCCTGGTCGGCACCCCGGTGTCGCCCGGGGTCCACGAGGGCGTCGTCCGCGTCGTCGCCTCGCCGGTCAACGCGGGTCTGCAACCCGGCGAGGTGCTCGTCGCCGCCACCACCGATCCGGGCTGGACGCCGCTGTTCCTCACCGCCGGTGCTCTCGTGATGGAGGTCGGCGGCGTCGTGTCGCACGGGGCGCTGGTCGCGCGTGAGTACGGCCTGCCGGCGGTGACCGCCGTGGTGGACGCGACAACGCTGCTCGAGACGGGACAGCGGGTTCGGGTCGACGGGGCCGCCGGAACGGTCACCGTGCTGTCGGAAGCTTGACCTCGCCGGTGAACTGCGGCTGAGGATCCCCCGACGCGGCGACGAGACGGCGGACCTCGTCGTTGCCGACCGGTGGGAAGCTCTCGTACCAGTCGCCCACCCAGTACACCCGCGGCGGCTCGTGCAGGCAGACGATGTCATCGACGAGAGGGCGCACCCGCGCGAGCGCGGACGGTGCGCCCACCGGGACCGCCAGCACGATGGGCTCGGCACCTCGCCGCCGAAGGACCTCCGCCCCCGCGGAGGCGGTCGCGCCGGTGATGACACCGTCGTCGACGAGGAGGACGAGCCGGTCGGCCACCACCGGGGCGAGGCCCCCGCCAAGTTCGCGCCGTCGCCGCTCGATCCCGGCGGCGGCGACGTCCGTGACTAGGTCGACGTACCGATCCGTGAGTCCGAGGATCTCCGCCATGTCCTCGTGGATCACGCGCACTCCGCCCTCGCCAACTGCTCCGAACGTGAGCCCCGCGGCTCCGGGAGACGTCAACTTGCGCACGATGAGAATCCCGAGCGGGACGCCCAGAGCCCGCGCGACCTCGTAGCCCACCGGCACGCCACCGCAGGGGAGCGCCACAACGACCGGCTCGTGCGCACGCCAACACGTCAGCCGCCCCGCCAGCAGCCTCCCGGCGTCGGCGCGATCCGCGAACACGTTCAACCTCCGATATCGATACGCTCGTCCGCGCCACGTGTCCCGGACGGAGCGGCTCCAGGACACGGGAGACGTCACTGCCGCCCAACCCACGAGTTGACCGCGTGCCGTCGGCGTTCGCCAGGGGCTCAAGTCCCCCGGGTGATCGGGAGTCTGGTCCACCGACCCAGCTGTCACGTCGAGTCATCGAGCGCGCGGCACGCCGTGCCGGCGGTTCGCGCCCGTGATGCGCTGGACGAAGCGTCGGGGACAGAGGTGCTTCCGGGATTTGCCGGTTGGGCTAACGCCCTCCGACGGTCAGGCGCAACGGCACCCGTGGTGTGTGCGAGCGGGCCTCACGTTCCCACGTGTCTCACCGCTGCTGCGAGCCGCCGCCGCACCCGCAGCCGCCGCACCCGCACCCACCGCTCTGCGCGTCCTGCTCGGCGTCCTTGTCCGGGTCCCTGTTCGGGTCCGTCTCCGCGCCGAGCAGCGCGTGCATCCCGCGGAGCAACTGCGCCAGCGAGGCGGCGGGAGCGTCGAGCAACGCCGGCAGGATGAGCTCGTTCTCCTTCTCGAGGTGCACGTCGAACAGCGCCTCGACCCCGCCTGCTGCCGCGGCGATGCCCCCCGCACCGGTCGCGTCCCGCAGCGCGTCGATCCCGGCGATGATCGCGACGTGCTCGCGCTTCAGTGACGAGGGTCTCGAGGGCCGGCTGGTCGGCTGCCGCGGCGTACATCGTCGTCTCCTCGGCGAGCGCGTGCGGCACGAGCTCGCGCGCCAGGAACTCGACGAGCGCGTCACGCCTGCGTCCCGCCTCCCCGTTCGCACCGGCATCCCCACTCGCTGCGACGGTCTGCTGCACGAGCGCGTGCAGGTCGGCGGCGAGCTGCGAGTGGTGAGCCACCACGGCATTGGCCGCAGCGATGTCCTCGGGCGTGCGCATGGGTGGGTCCTCCTGGCGGACGTTTTCCTGGCCGCCGTTGTTTATACACCAAACGTCGTGAATAATGCTATCCATGCACGCCAGCGGTGTGACCGCGCCCGACCCATCGATCTACCGCGCGCTGGCCGAACCCCGGCGCCGGGCGCTGGTCGAGGAGCTGCGGGGCGCGCCGGACGGTCTCGACGTGGACGAGCTCGCGCGACGGCTGGGCCTGCACGCGAACACCGTGCGGGGGCATCTCGAGGTGCTTCGCGAGGCCGGGCTCGTGAGCGGAGGCGTGCAGCGTCGCGGCACGCGGGGACGTCCACGGATCGTGTACGTCGCCGTCGCGGATGACGTCGCACATCGGCAGCCGGATCCCGCCGGCGAGGGCTACCGGTTCCTCGCCGAGATCCTGCTGAGCTCTCTGCTGCGGCGCGCGGACTTGCCGTCGGAGGAGGCTCGGGAGGCAGGCCGGGCGTGGGGACGGCTCCTCGTCGACCGCCCGGAGCCCGACAAGCGGGTCGACGCCCTCGGCGCCACGCGTCGGCTGGTGCGCCTGCTCGACGAGCGGGGGTTCGCGCCGGTGCAGCAGCCCGACGGGGACATCGCGCTGCGGCGGTGTCCGTTCCTCGACCTCGCGAGGCAGCGGCCCGACGTGGTGTGTGCCGTCCATCTCGGCCTCATGCAGGGGGCGCTGCACGAGCTCGACGCTCCGCTCGAGGTGTCATCGCTCGATCCGCTCGTGGGGCCGAACCAGTGCGTGGCCCGACTGAGCCCCCGCGAGGCGGCACGATGACGGGCCCGGTGGCCTGGCGAGCCCCGTTGCTCGCCCTCGGCGCCGTCGCGCTGCTCGCCGGGCTCGTCGGAGCGCTCGGCCTGCTCGGCATCGTCCAGGCCATGGGACGCACGGCGGACGCACACGGCCTCGTGATGCCGCTCGGCTTTCTCGGCACGCTGATCTCGCTGGAACGCGCGGTGGCGCTCCGGGCGCCGGTTGCGTTCACCGTTCCCCTGGCGGCGGGCGTCGGCGCCTTGGCACTTCTCACGGGCCTGCCCCGCGTCGTGGGCGCCTTCCTGCTCACCGCCGCGGGGGTAGGACTCGTGCTCGTCTACCTCGCCATTGGGCGGCGACAACCGGCGCTGTACGTCGCGGTGCAGGCGGGCGGCGCCGTGTGCTGGTACCTCGCGGGGCTCGTCGTGCTGCACGAGCGCCCGGTGGCCGACGCCGTGCCGCTGCTGGGCGCGTTCCTAGTGATCACCATCACCGGGGAGCGGCTCGAGCTGTCTCGCGTGGGCCTTCCGCCGCGGCCCGCCCAGCTGCTGTTCGCCACCACCACCGCCGCCGTCGTCGCCGGCGCGGCGCTGCTCGCCGTCGTGGCGCCGTACGCCGCGGGACGTGCCTTCGGCGTCGGACTGCTGGCCGTTGCTGTGTGGCTCCTCCGCTACGACGTGGCCCGGAGGACGTTGCGCATCCCCGGGTTGCCGCGGTTCGTTGCAGGCGGCCTGCTCGCGGGATACGCGTGGCTGGCACTCGCCGGCCTCGCGTGGGTCTTCGTCGGCGTGCCGCCCGGTGGCTTCTGGGACGCCGCACTGCACGCGCTGTTCCTCGGGTTCGTCATGGGAATGGTGTTCGCGCACGCGCCGGTGATCCTGCCGGCGGTGCTGCGGGTGTCCTTGCCCTACCGACCGGTGCTCGTCGTCCCGGTGCTCCTGCTGCACGTGTCGCTGGCGCTGCGGGTCGTCGGTGACGTCGCCGGCGCGGGCACGGCGTGGCGGATCGGCGGGATCCTCAACGTCGCGGCGGTCCTGCTGTTCATCGCCACCGCCGCCCTCGTCGCGCTGTCGCCTGCGCCGGTTCGCGCCGCGAGCCCCACCGCTCCTCGCCCGGGGGTGCGAGCATGACGCCGCCGGGCACGACCCCGCCCAGAATGACGCCGCCCACGATCGAACGCGGAAAGCCGGCGCGCCCTGCCGGCTCCGCGCTAAGCCCACGTGCCGCGTGGCACCGCGTCGCCGGCGCGTTGGCGCTCGCGTGGGCCGCGGCGGCGCTGCTCGCGGCGGGGCTGCGGTCGGCGTTCGATGTGTCGCCGTGGCTGCCGCTGCACCTGCTGCTGCTCGGTGCGGCCACGACCGCGATCGTCGTGTGGACCGAGCACTTCGCGGTCGCGCTGCTCCGCGCCCCGGCGCCGCCGCGGCGGGCAGCAGCGCAGCGGCTCGCGCTGCTCACCGCCGGTCAACTGACCACCGTCGTCGGCGTGAGTGCCGGGCGTCCCGTCGTGGCCGGTGTCGGAGCAAGCGGCGTGCTCGCGGCGGTTGCCGCGCACCTCGCGGTGCTGGTCCGGTTGCGCCGCGGCGCGCTGTCCGGCCGATTCGCCGGGACCGTCGATTACTACCTCGCCGCGTGCGTCACGCTGCTCCTCGGCGGCACCCTCGGTGCGGCGCTCGCCCTCGGCGTCGCCGGCGTGGCCCACGACCGAATCCTGCTTGCCCACCTGCATCTCAACCTGCTCGGCTGGGTCGGCCTGACGGTGCTCGGCACACAGTTCACGTTGTGGCCGACGGTGCTGCGCACCCGCATGGCGGACGGCGTCGTGACCGCCGCGACCCGGGCGTTGTGGCTGCTGGCCGCGGGGCTCGCGGCGACCGTCGTCGGGGTGCTGTGGGTGACGCCCGTCGCCGTCGTCGGGCTGGTCACGTACGCCGCCGGCGTCGTCGTCGCCGTCGTCCCCGCCGTCCGCGCGACCCGTTCGGGGCACCTGAACACGGGCGCGGCAGTGGCGATGGCACTCGCCGGCGCCCAGCTGTTCGTCGCACTCGCGGTCGACGCCTGGACGTTGCTGACGGTTCCGCTGAGCACCGCGGCCGCGCGCTTCGACGACGTGCTGCCGCTCATCGTCGTCGGCTTCGTCGCGCAGGTGCTGCTCGGCGCGCTCACCTACCTGCTCCCGGTGGTCCTCGGCGGCGGCCCGCTCGCCACGCGCGCGGCGACCGCCCGACTCAACCGTTTATGGCCGGCCCGCGCGGTCCTGCTCAACGTCGGCGTCGCCCTCGCCGCGCTGCCGTTGCCGTCGGCTGCGCAAACGGCCGGCTGGGTCGCGGCCGCGGCCGCGGGGGCCGCCTTCCTCGCGCTCGCCGCACCGTTGCTCGTGACCACCCCGGCAGCCACCCCCTCCGCCACCCCGTCCGCGACAGCGCCGGCCGCGCCCGGCGCTTCCCGCCCTCCGACAGAGGAAGAATCGACGCGCCCGCCGCACGCCCCCAGCCAGCCGCCCCGGGCGGGCCGAGGAGCGATGTGGGCCGGCGGCGCACTCGGCGCGGCGATGCTCCTCATCGCCGTCCTCGCCGCGGTCACGGCCGGACCGCGGACGCCGGCCGACACCTCGACGACGGCGGCGACGGGCGGCACCGCGACCGTCACCGTCGAAGCGCGCGGCATGCGCTACTCCCCCGCCACGATCGAGGTGGCGCGCGGCACCGACCTCACGATCGTGGTGGTCAACCACGACGGGATGCTGCACGACCTGCACGTCGAGGGCCGCGGCACCACGGACCGGATCGGCGAAGGCGAGCGGGCCACGCTCCACGTCGGCGTGGTCGACAGCCCGCTCGACGGCTGGTGCACGGTCGGGTCGCACCGGCATGCGGGGATGGTGCTCACCATCGCCCCGGCCGGAGCCGCCGCCCGCGCACCGGACGGCGGCCGGCACGGACCCGGCGCCGTCGTGAACGGGTTCGACCCGATGGCGGCCTACGCCCGGGGGTGGAAGCCCTACGACCCGAGGCTGCGACCCGCTCCCGGCGGCACCGAGCACCGGCTCACGCTCGAGGCGGTCGACCGGATCATCGAAGTGGCACCGGGCGTGCACCAGCTGATGTGGACCTTCGGCGGCACCGTGCCGGGACCGACCCTGCGCGGAAAGGTCGGCGACCTGTTCACCGTCCGGCTGGTGAACAAGGGGACGACGGGCCATTCGATCGAC
>DATGDX010000044.1:0-12021 GCA_035310665.1 Mycobacteriales bacterium
GACACCGTGGCGATGAGCGGGTTCGTCGGCGTCGGCGTGCCCGAGGAGCTCGCGGTCGCCGTCGAGACCAGGTTCCTCGACACCGGGCACCCGCGTGACCTCACCCTGGTCTTCGGGGCGGGGCAGGGCGACCGCAAGACGCGGGGGTTGAACCACTTCGCCCGCGCGGGGATGGTCCGCCGCGCGATCGGCGGGCACTACGGCCTCGCGCCGGCGCTCGGGCGGCTGGCGATCGAGAACAGCATCGAGGCCTACTGCTTCCCGCAGGGAGTGATCACCCACCTGTTCCGCGACATCGCCGCACGCAAGCCCGGAACGATCACGCGGGTGGGGCTGGGCACGTTCGTCGACCCGCGCATCGACGGGGGGAAAATCAACCAGCGGGCGCGGGAAGACCTGGTCCACCTCATCGACCTCGACGGCGAGGAGTACCTGTTCTTTCGCGCGTTTCCCATCAACGTCGGCCTCATCCGCGGCACCACCGCGGACGAAGAAGGCAACGTCACGATGGAGCGGGAAGCGCTCACGATGGAGACCCTCTCGATCGCCCAGGCGGTGAAGAACTCCGGCGGCATCGTCATCGCGCAGGTCGAGCGGGTCACCACGAAGCGAACGCTCTCGCCGCAGGCGGTCAAGGTGCCGGGCATCCTCGTCGACGCGGTCGTGGTGGCCCGCCCGGAGAACCATCCGCAGACCTTCGCCGACCACTACAACCCGGCGTTCACCGGTGAGATCAGTGTCTCGACCGACATGCTCAGCCCGCTCCCGCTCAACGAGCGAAAGGTCATCGCTCGCCGGGCCGCGATGTTCCTCAAGCTCAACTCGGTGGTCAACCTGGGCATCGGGTTGCCGGAGGGCGTCGCGAACGTCGCGAACGAGGAGGGGATCCTCGACCTCATCACCCTGACCGTCGAGCCCGGCCCGATCGGCGGCATCCCGGCCGGCGGGCTGTCGTTCGGCGCGGCGTACAACGCGGAAGCAATCATCGACCAGCCCTACCAGTTCGACTTCTACGACGGCGGCGGCCTCGACCAGGCGTTCCTCGGGTTCGCCGAGGTGGACCGGGACGGCAACGTCAACGTCAGCCGGTTCAGCGGCCGGCTCCCGGGCGCCGGCGGCTTCATCAACATCAGTCAGAACGCGCGATCGGTGTTCTTCCTGGGCACGTTCGCCACGCGAGCCCAGATGAGCATCGACGATGGCGCGCTGCACATCACGGACAGCGGGCGCGCGCCGAAGTTCGTCGAGATCGTCGGTCACATCACGTTCAGCGCGGACCAGGCCCGGCGCCGGGGCCAGCCGGTGCATTACCTCACCGAGCGCGGGGTGTTCCGTCTCGTGGACGACGGGATCGAACTCATCGAGATCGCGCCCGGCGTGGACCTGCAGCGCGACATCCTCGACCGGATGCCGTTCGTTCCCCGCATCTCCGACGACCTGCGCCCCATGGAAAGCGTGATCTTCCTGCCGGGCTGCATGGACCTCAAGCACCGGCCGGTGATGACGCTGGACGAGCGGGTGCACTTCCGTCGCGACGACAACCTCGTCTACCTCAACTTCGAGGGGCTGCGGCTCGACTCGCAGGCCGACGTGGAGGAGCTCGCGGAGATGCTGGACAGCAAGCTCGCGGAGTTCGGCCACAAGGTGAACGCCATCGTCAACTACGACAACTTCAGCCTCTCCCCCGCCGCCGCCGACCGCTACTGGGAGATGATCCGGCGCAACACCGCGCGGTTCTTCCTGACCCTCACCCGCTACTCGACCAACGCGTTCTTCCGCCACCAGATGGAGCAGCAGTTCGCCACCGCCCGGCTCGGCCAGCACTTCTACGACAGCTTCGCGGAGGCCAAGCGCCACCTGAACCGGCACTCGATGCCCGCCGGGTAGCGCCCTCTCGGCGACTTCGACACCGCCCGGCTTTCGTACGGGCGCGGCTGCGACTCCCGGCTCAGCGCGCCGCGGCGGCAGCCGGACACGGCGGGGCGGTGCCCCCTCGCGGCGCCGTCCTCGCCATCAACCGGCGGATCTCCTGCCGGTCCGCGTCGGACGGCAGCCCCCATCCCGGGCGGTAGCCGTAGAGATCGGCCAGCGAGGAACCGCCGACACTGCCGTCGAGGATTTCCAGGTCCCTCGGCTGGATCAGCGTCGGGTGCTCGAGCGCGCAGGCCTCGGCGACGCGAAGCAGGTCCCGACGCAGCGTCTTGACGTAGTTGGCGCACCGCACGGATTTCAGCGTCGGGTCGAGCCCACGGGCCAGCCACGGCGACTGGGTCGCCACCCCGGTCGGGCAGCTGTCGGTGTGGCAGCGCTGCGCCTGGATGCACCCGATTGCCAGCATCGCCTCGCCCCCGACGTTCACCAGGTCGGCCCCCAGGGCGAACGCGACGAGCGCGTTGTCGGGCAGGCCGAGCTTGTCGGAGCCGACGAACACGACGCGCTCGTGCAGCCCGTGCTCCGCGAACACGCTGTACACGCGGCTGAACGCGAGCCGGAACGGCAGCGACACGTGGTCGGTGAACACGAGCGGCGCCGCGCCGGTGCCGCCCTCTCCCCCGTCGACCGTGACGAAGTCCACGCCGCGCCCGGTGTCCCGCATCAGCGTGCACAGCTCGTGCCAGAAGTCCATCTCCCCGACCGCGGACTTGATCCCGACCGGCAGCCCGGTCTCCGCGGCGAGCCGTTCCACGAAATCGAGCATGCTGTCGACATCGGAGAACTCCGCGTGCCGCGACGGGCTCACGCAGTCCTTGCCGCGCGGCACCCCGCGCGCCGCCGCGATCTCCGGGGACACCTTTACGCCGGGCAGCATGCCGCCGAGGCCGGGCTTGGCACCCTGGCTCAGCTTCACCTCGATGGCGCGCACGGGCGCCTGCGCGACGACGTCCTTGAGTCGCGCGAGGTCGAACCGGCCGTGCTCGTCGCGGCAGCCGAAGTACGCCGTCCCGAGTTGCCAGATCAGCTCGCCGCCCTCACGGTGGTGCACCGACAGGCCGCCCTCACCGGTGTTGTGCAGGCAGCCCGCGAGCTGCGCCCCGCGGTTGAGCGCGCGCACCGCCGGGCCCGACAGGGAGCCGAAGCTCATGCCCGAGATGTTGACGACCGAGTCCGGACGGAACGCCTTCGGACGCCCGCGCCACCCGCCGAGCACCTTCGCGCAGGGACCCACGCCTCCTGGGCCTCGCGGGGACCGGACGGCGGGGTCAGGCAGCCCAACGTGCTGTGCCGCACGAGCACGTACCCGGCCGTGTTCTCGACGTCGTTGTCGGTCCCGAAACCGAAGTAGTTGTTCTCCAGCTTCGCCGACGCGTAGACCCACCGGCGCTGGTCGCGGCTGAACGGCCGCTCTTCGTTGTTGTTGGCGACGACGTACTGCCGCAGCTCCGGCCCGAGTCGCTCCAGCCAGAACCGCAGGTGCCCGACGACGGGGAAGTTCCGGGTGACCGCGTGCTGGTGCTGCAGGAGATCGTGCACCGCGGTCGCGACGAGCGGCGCGACGGCCCCTGCCCCGATCATCCACCGGCGGTTCACGGTGGCAGTGTCCGCCCTCCGGGTTGGACACCACAACCGCGGCGCGTGCGGGCGAGAACGGCAGAGATCGGGGTAGAACCTCCACGCCACGGTTTCGGCCCACCGAGGGGAGACACGATGAGCACGCCCGAACGCGAGGAGGACTTCCGGCTCGCCGGGGACGATCCCTTGCTCGAGACGGTCGAGCGAATGACCGCGTCCCGGGCGGACGAGGCGGCGAAGGCGGCCGGGGCGGCGCCCGAACCCATCGGGGGCAGCGCCGCGCCGGCGGCCGAGTCGGGGGCCGGGTCCAGCGCGGGGTCCACGGCCGCGGACCTCGCGGCGGAGACACCCGACGTCGTCGGCTCGGACGGCGTCATCCCCGCCGACCCGTTCGAGCCGGACGCGTCGCAATGACCCGTCGCGATGACGATGCACCCGCTCTTGCCGGTGCCCACTCGACAGTGATAGATCAGGACAGCCACGACGATCGGATCTGGGGGTAAGGGATGGCCGGAAGTGTTGCGCGGGTCACCGAGATCAGCGCCAAGTCGGACACCAGCTTCGAAGACGCGATCAAGATTGGCGTCGACCGGGCGACGCAGACGCTGCGCGGGGTCACCTCCGCGTGGGTCAAGGAGCAGGAGGCCGAGGTGACCGACGGCCGGATCACGGGCTACAAGGTCAACCTGCTTATCACCTTCATCCTCGAGTAGCCCGTCCGGCTGCAGGCGCAGACGCACAGACGTACGGCGGCGGGGTCGCAGGACTGCGACCCCGCCGCCGTACGGTTTCCTGGTGCGAGTGGGCAGGCTGTCAGCTCGCCGCGCCCCGCCGGTGCCCGTTCCCCAGCGCCGTGACGTTGCTCGGCATCGGCATGAGGGCCGTGGCGTCCGAGTCCCCCGTCGTCTCCGACACCGCCGCCTCGGCAACGTCGGCGTTGTACCGGTGCTGCTCGGCCAGCAGCCGGGCGAAGATCCCGCCGCTGCGCTTGAGCTCCGCGTAGGTGCCGCGTTCGGCGATCCGCCCGTCCTGCAGCACGACGATCTCGTCGACGTGGCCGAGCGTGCTGAGCCGGTGCGAAATCATGAGCACGGTCCGACCGACGATCAGGGTGTCGATCGCGTGCATCACCTCGGACTCCGCCTCCACGTCGAGGTTCGCCGTGGGCTCGTCGAGGATGAGGATGGGCGAGTCGCGCAGGATCGCGCGGGCGATGGCGAGCCGTTGCCGCTGGCCGCCGGAGAAGTTCTTGCCACCCTCGCGCACGGGCGAGTCGTAGCCGTCGGGCATGGCGGCGATCGTGTCGTGGATGTGGGCCTGGCGAGCGGCGGCGACGATCTCGGCGTCCGAGGCGTCCGGCCGCCCGATCGCGATGTTGTCGCGGATCGTCCCCTCGAACAGCACCGAGTCCTGCAACACCAGGCTCACGTTGTCGCGCAGCACCGCGAGGGGGTAGCTGCGCGTGTCGAGGCCGTCGATCCGGACCTCCCCGCTCCACACGTCGTAGAACCGGGGAATCAGCTTGGCCATCGTCGTCTTGCCGCTGCCCGAGAGCCCCACCAGGGCGACGCGCTTGCCGGCCGCCACTCGCAAGTTCACGCCGGTCAGCACCGGCTGGCCCTCGCGGTAGCCGAACGCCACGTCGGAGAACGTGATGTCACCGTGCAGCCGCCGCGGCCCGGTGTAGCCGACCACGTCGTCGACGACCTCGGTCGGCTCCGCAAGCACCTGCTCGATGCGCTCCGCCCCGGATCCCGCGCTCGACGCCACGTTCATCAGCTTGGACAGGTTGCGCATCGGCTGGTACAGCTGCTTGAGGTAGGCGAGGTAGACCGTCAGGGTGCCGATCGTCAGACTGTTCGCCGCGATCGTGAATGGACCGAGGCTGAACGTGTGGCCGGTCGCGACGAACGACCCGACGCCGATGACGGTCACGTTGCTGATGGCGACGACGACGAGCACCAGCGGCGTGAACTCGGCCTGCAGGCTGCCGGCCCGCAGCCCCGCCTGGCGCTGCGACCTCACGAGGCCGCCGAAGTGCCGCGCCTCCCGCTCCTCCAGCGTGAAGGCCTTCACCTCGGTGATCGCGGTCAGGTCCTCGGTCGCCACGTCGCCGACCTGACCGCCGATCTTGGCCGCGCGCTTCGTCGCCGCCTTGATGTTCCTCGTGTAGGACACCACCACGAAGAACAGCCCCGGCACCACGACCATCGACAGCAGCGTGAACTGCCAGTTGAACGACAGCATGATGGCGAAGATCCCGGTGAGCGTCAGGATTCCGGCGAGCAGGTCGACGAGCCCGTCGGTGACGAGCTTCTCGATGTCCGCCACGTTGCTCGTCAGCCGCTGCACGAGGTCGCCCACGCGATGGCGGGAGTGCCAGGCCAACGGCAACCGCTGCAGGTGGCCGAACAACCCCGTCCGGATCTTGGCGGACAGGTTCTGCCCGACGAACGTGGCGATGAACAGCTGCCCGTAGGAGAGCAGCGCGGTCAGCAACCCGAGCGCGATGAACGTCGTCGACGCGAACAGGATGACGCCGAGTTGGGTGTGCTGCTCGCCGGGCTGCAGCCCGTCGCGCGAGCCCAACTGGTCGAACACCGACACCAGCCCGTTGCCCATCGGCAGCGTCGGGTCCTGGTGGTTCACGACCTTGTCGAGAATCCATTTCAGCGGGAACGCGGTCAGCAGGTCGGCGAAGACCTGCGCCAGCGTGAGCGCGACGGCGACACCGACCAGCAGACGGTTGCCTTCGAGGTTGCGGTAGAGGAACCGGCGCATTGTCAGACACTTTCCGATCGGGACAGGCAGCGGACGACGTCGTCGAGCACCGCCGCGACCTCGCCGGGCCGCGACGCGTGCAACCGGTTGGGGCGGCGTGCTGCGATCTTCAGGAGCAGGGCGGCCTCGTAGATCGACGCGCGGGCGACGATCCCGCGGGCGACGGGGACGGGAACCCCGCGCTCGCACGCGGCATCGACGTACGCCGCGTCGAAGCTGCGCGCGGCGGCCTCGAACCAGCTCCGCGTCCCCGCCCGGCGGTGCCAGTACCCCGCCGGGCGCAGGTAGGCGCGGAAATAGCCCACGTCGAGTGCCGGGTCGGCCGAGCAGAACTGGTCGAAGTCGATGACGAAGACCCGACCGTCGCGGAACAGCAGCTGGCTGGGCTTGTAGCTGCCGTGCGCGGGGCCCGCGACGGCCGGGGGCAGCGCCGCGAGGCGGGCCTCGAGCGCGCTGACCACCTCGCCCACCCGATCGCTTGCGCTCGGCGCGTACGCCGCGAGCGTCTCGCCCCGCCGACGCGCGCGCAGCGACTCGTCCCACCCGGTGCGGGCACCGGCGGCGGGCAGGAAGTCGCTGGTGTGCAGGTCGACGAGCGCACCGGCGGCGGCCGCGAGCGGCCGTGCCGGCGACGACCGGGCGGCGGGGCGCAGCACGTGCAGTCCGCCGAGCGTCGGCGGTCGGGACCCGGCGTGTCCCACGTCTTCGGTGAGCACGAGGCCCAGGGATTCCACGACGCAGAGCACGCGGGGGCTCCACGGCCAGGTTTCGAGCCGGCGCAGCAGTGGCGCCGCCTCCACGGCTTCGGCGCGCTCCCGATACAGCTTGCCGATGACGCCGTGCCGAGCCGGGTGGCCGTCGTGCTCCACCGTCAGGTGGTAACGCAGCACGCAGCGGTCCCCGGGCTTGTAGCGCAGCGGTTCGGCGGTGACAGCGGTGATGCGCGCGCCCGGCACGACACCGTTCAGCGCCGCCTGCAGCAGCGGGTGCTGAGAGGGAGCGACGGCCGGGGCGAGGGCCGGGAGGCGCCGGTCCGCCGGGAAGGCCTGGAGGGTCACTCCCCGGGCTTGAACGACCCCTGGCCAGTCCCCCGACAGGTCCGCCGCCGACGGCAGTCCATCGGTCAGCGCGCTCTCGTCGACGGTGACGGTGTAGAGCTCGCTCGGCCGCGAGGTGCCGAACACGGCAACGGCGCCGCGGCCGGGCTTACGGCGCAGGTAACGCAGGTGCCGTGCCGCCGTCCCGTCCGCCGCGGCCGCGGGCAGCGAGTCCAAGAGGGCCGTGACCGCGTGCACGGTGTTCATGCCGATGCCCTCCCCGCGGCGCCGACCCGCTCGACGAAGGTCGCGAGCGCTTCCGGTGCGCCGGGGGCGCTGCGGAAGCCCGGGAACGCGTTGACGTCGACGACGACCGGCTGACCCTGCGAGATCACGAGGTCGACGCCGAACAGCTCCAATCCGAGCAGCGACCCGACCGAGCCGGCGAGACGCGCCCACTCGTCGGGCAGTTGATCTGAACCGACGAGAACGTCGGCGCCGGACTTGTCCTTCGACGTGTCGCCGAGCGCGGCCGGGCGACGCGCGACCGCGAGGTGGCTGGGGATGACCCACATCTTGACGTCCCATCCGTCGTTGGGTGCGAATTCCTGGGCGACGATCGGCTCGTCGCCCCAGTGGTCGAGCAGTGCCGACAGTTCGGCGTGGCTGTGCACGAGCTGAACGAGGTCGCCGCGGCGGCTTCGCGCGCTCTTGAGCACCAGCGGCCAGGGCAGCGCCGCCGCCAGTGCCGGGTTCGCAGCGGCGAGGGCCTGCAGCGTCCGGAACCCCCACGTCCGCGGGGTCGGCACGCCGCCGGCGCGCAGCCGCCGCGCCAGCGCCAACCGGTCGAGGCACAGCGCGGTGGCCGCGGGCCGGTTGACGACGGTGGCGCCCGCCCGCTCCGCGGCGAACGCGAACGCGAGCGCCTCCGGGCTACGAGACTTCAGCAGGTAGACGTCCGCGTCCGGCTGCGCCAGCGGAGTGTCCGGCTGCCCGGGGTGCACGAGCGTGCGCGGATCCCGAGCGGACACGCTGTGGCGGTCGGCGAGCATCGCGAGGACGTCGGTGAGCACCGGGTGCTGCGCGGAGTCGGTGAGCAGGCAGATGTTCATGCCGTCGCCCCCTTCGCAGGAATCGTGAGGCCAGCGGGAGCAGGGACAGCGGCGGGCCCAGGGACAGCGGCGGGACCAGGGACAGCGGGGAACGAGTGCGTGAAGCTGAGGCTGGCCCGAGGCTGGCGGGGGGTCAGGCGTCGGGTGCGCTCGATGACGCGCAGGATGGTCCGGGCCAGCTGGGCCGGCGCATTCGGGACCTTGCCGAAGCTCGGGAAGTCGTTGACGTCGAGCAGGACCCACCCGCGCGGTGTTTCGACGACGTCGGCTCCGTAGATGTCCAGGCCGAAGGCCTCACCCACCCGCACGGCGAGGGTGTGCAGCTCCGGCGTGAGCGGCATCAGCTCCTCGACGACTTCGGCGTCCGGGTGCAGCGGGGAGCGCCGCCGGACGGCCCACACCCGCTCGCCCGTGTTGTAGAGCTTCACGTCGAAGCCGGGGTTGGGCAGGAACGGCTGGGCGAGCAGGAACCCGCTGCGGCCCGCGAAGTCGAGGGCCTCGAGTTGGGTGGGCCCGTCGACCCGGATCACGTTCTCGTTGGCGCTGCCGTTGCTCGGCTTCACCACGACCGGATAGGCCTCCGCCGGCAGTTGGCGCAGCAGCTCCTGACGCGCCGCGAAGTACGTGCGCGGGAACGGCAGACCGGCGAAGCGGGCAACCGCCGCGGCGACGGCCTTGTCGCGAGCCAGCCGCACCGCGCGGTAGTTGTTCACCGTCGCGATCCCCGCCGTGCCGGCGGCCTCCAGCAGGCTGAGCCCGGGGCCGTCGGAGACCGTCTTGAGGACGTACCCGTCGTACCCCTCGTCACCGTCGGTTGCGAGCCGGGACAGGCTGGTCATCGAGGCGTGCGGCTGGAGCAGGTCGACCTCGTGGCCCCAAGAGGCCAGGACGTCGGCCACTACGGTCGGCATCGCCTCGTGCTGGTACTTCTCCTCGACGATGAAGCAGATGCGCGCCGGCTTCGCCGCCGCGGCGAGCGCGCGGTGCCGCTCACCGGTGCGAGCGGTGTCACTCGTGCTCGTGTGCCTGCCGGACATACCGTTCTCCCGCCCGTCGGGAGGCCTCGCGACGAGGGCCTCCGGCCCGACGCACCGGGCCTGGACATGAATCTCCGCCGAACGGGGGATGACCAACAGGAACCCCAGGGGTGACCAGGTCACCGACAGGTGTGACGCGGCCACCCCTGGGGTGCAAGGGGTGGCCGGCGGCGCGGTTCGACGGCCCGAGGTGCCGGGACGTCGGCGCGCTCGAAGCGGTCAGCCGGCGCGGGTGACGTCGACCGAGGTGAGCACCTGCTGGAACACCGGCTGCTCGGCGGGGAAGTCACGCGGAGTCGCGAAGAACATCAGGTGCGCGATCGACTGCTGCTGCGGGTTGATCGGGACGAGGTAGTACGCGAAGCGCAGCCGGCTCGGCCCGGAGGGGTCGCCGAGCGTGCCGTCGAGCCGGACGGCAGGACGGTCGCTGACCGAGACACTCTGCGGGGTGCCGGTGAAGGTGACCCCACCGACCGCCCCGAGCTCTCCGGTGACCTGATCCTGCAGGTCCGCGTCGTTGATGTCGAAGCCCTGGTAGCTGACGCGCGCGTAGATGCCCTTCACGGAGGCCGCGTCGCGGCGCAACGCCTGCACCGCCTGCTGCCAGCCGGAGCCGGCGAACATCTCGTCCAACCTCGTGGGCGAGAACACCACGAAGAACCCGCTGTGCGAATCGGGCCGCCAGGAGCGTGGGTGCTGCAGCGTGAACGGGGCGGCCGCCAGGCGCCCGTCGTAGGTCACCATGCCGCCGCGCGTCCCGCGCCACAACAGGACGCCGCCGACGGCGACGACCAAGACCAGCGCGGCGAGCAGGGCAAGCGTGCGGCCCGCGATTCGCGCCCCCCGCTCCGGCCGCTGCTCCGATTGCTGCTTGGACCGCCCGCGACCACGGTCGGCCGGCTCGGCGGGCGCCTGGGGTTCGACACCGCCGGCACCGACGTCGGGCGCGGCCGGGATGGACACCTGCGCCGCCGACTCCGGCGCAGCGGCGGAAGGGATCCCGGCGGGGTGCGAGATAGAGGTCTCGGCCGCCTGCCAGCCGCTCAGCTCGGCGCGCAACGCGGCGACGAGTGCGCGGCACGTGGGGTAGCGATCCTCCGGGGCCTTGGCGAGCGCCCGCGCGAACACCGCGTCGACGCCCGCGGGCAGGTCGGGACGGTGGCTGGTCAGCGGGGCGACCGGCTCCAGCATGTGTGCCCACAGCGTCGCGGCGTCGTCGTCCCGTTCGAACGGGAGGACGCCCGCGAGCGCCTCGTACATGACACAGCCGAGTCCGTAGATGTCCGCCCGCCCGTCGATCGGCTTGCTGGCGATCTGCTCCGGCGCGACGTAGTCCACCGTCCCGACGAAGTGGCCGACGGTGGTGAAATCGGACAGCGACAGCGACTTCTTGGTCAGACCGAAGTCGGTGAGGTAGACGTGGTCGACGTCCTCGCCGCCACGCCCGGAGGCGACGATGATGTTGCCGGGTTTGACGTCGCGGTGCACGAGCCCCCGGGCGTGCGCCGCGTCGAGCGCGGACGCGACCTGCATGAACAGGTGGAGCACCCGGTCCGGCTGGAGCCGGTGCTCTCGCTCGAGCAACGCTTTCAGGTCCATTCCGTCGACGTAGCGCATGACGATGTAGAGCAGGTCGGGGGTGTTGCCTGCGTCGTAGATCGGAATGATGTTCGGGTGGTCGATCGCCGCCGCGAGCTGCGATTCGCGCATGAACCGCTGCCGGAACCGCTCGTTCTCCGACAGCTCGGGGGCGAGCAGCTTGAGGGCCACCTGCCGCCCCAGCCGCAAGTCCTGCGCACGGTAGACGACGGCCATGCCGCCGCGGCCGATGAACGACTCGATCCGGTAGCCTGCCACCTCCTCGCCAACGGCAAGGAAGGCTTGCACCTGGGTCACCCCCTCATCGGCCAGCGTCGTGCCCGCAGAACCCGCAGAACCTGTGCTCCGGCGCCATCTTCATACCGCACTGCGTGCAGAACTGCGGACGCGTCGCCGTCGACGCGACCCCGGTGACGGGCGTGGCGGGCCGAGGCGCCGGTCGGGGAGGCGTCGACGCCCGCGCCTCCGCGCGCGGGTACTGCTCCGGCACCGCGGGAACACCGCCGTCCGGCAGGACGACCCGAGGCCGCTGCACGGTCAGGTCCGCCCGGTCGCCCGCGACCCGGCGCGGCGCAGGGCTCCCCGCGGGCGGAGCGGCCTCGGGCGCCCGACCGGGTGTGCTGGCGGCCATCGCGGCCCCTGGCGTCGCGGGAGGTGCCGGCGGCTCCGCAGGCTCGCCACCCTGGCGGCGAGCTTGCCGAGCGCCCAGTCGGCCCCCGGCCCGTGCCCACAGCTGCTGCAGTCCTTCGAGGCCGGACCTTCCGCGTGCCGTCAGCCCGTCCCATCCCAGCCGCCCGGCAGTGACCCGACGCCCGAAGACGAAGGCGAGCAGGAGCGCCAGGACGAGCAGGCCCAGCCCGGCGTAGAGCAGGACCAGGTTGGTCCGGGAGCCGCCCGTCGTGGCGGTGCTCGGCGCCGCCCCGTGCGTCCCGTGCTCGTCGTCGG
>DATGDX010000045.1:0-3236 GCA_035310665.1 Mycobacteriales bacterium
CCTTCTCCGACCAGCTGCCCGAGGGGCCCGAATACCCGCGCATGTGGCTGGACTGCCCGGGCTACAAGGGGCCCTACAAGGATCCGGGCGGCTGCAAGGCGATCGAGACACCCGACGCGAAGACGATCGTCTTCCGCCTCACCACGCCCGTCCCCGACTTCTCGGACGCGGTCGCGATGCCGCCCTGGACGGCGATCAAGAAGTCGAAGGACACCGGCGTCAACTACGACAACCGCCCGTTCTCGTCCGGGCCCTACAAGATCCAGAGCTACCAGCGCGGCAAGCAGCTCGTGCTGGTCCGCAACGACCAGTGGGACCCGAAGACCGACGGCGTCCGGACGGCGCTGCCCGACTCGTTCCGGGTGATCATGGGCATCGACCCCGGCGTCATCGACCAGCGCCTGATCGCGGACTCGGGGGAGGACCAGCGCGCGATCACGCTGGAGGCGTCGGTCAACCCGGAGAGCCTCGCGAAGGTGCTCAACGACCCGCGGGTCAAGCAGCGCTCGGCGCAGGCGCTGTCCGGGTGCAACCGCTACCTCGCGCTGAACACCAAGCGCAAGCCGTTCGACAACCTGCAGGTCCGCAAGGCGATGCAGTACGCCGTGAACAAGGAGGCCTACCGCACCGCGCGCGGGGGACCGACCGCCGGCGACTTCGCCACCACGATGCTGGTGCCGACGCTGCCCGAGCACGAGGCCTTCGACCTCTACCCGGCCCCGCCGCAGGGGGACCCGGCGAAGGCCAAGGAACTGCTCGCCCGCGCGGGCTACCCGAACGGCTTCGCGGTCACCGTCACCACGAACAACAAGGGCAAGGGCGTCACGACCGCGGAGGCGGTGCAGGCCGGGCTTGCCCGGGTCGGGGTCAAGGTCAACGTGAGCGCCGTCGACCAGTCCGTCTACTACACGACGATCGGCGACACCGCGAAGGAGTCCGAGCTCGTCTTCTTCGGGTGGTGCCCGGACTGGCCGAGCGCGTCGACCGTGCTCCCGGTCCTGTTCGGGGGGAAGAACATCACCCCGCAGGGCAACAACAACGTCTCGCAGCTTCGCGACCCGCAGCTCGACGCGTTGTTCGCCCGGCTCGCGACGACGACGGACAGGGACGAGCTGACGAAGGGCTACCGCGCGGCGGACCGAAGGATCATGGAGCTGGCGGCGGTCGTCCCGCTGATCAACGAGAAGGTGGTCCTGGTCCGCGGGTCGAAGGTGACCAACACCAACCAGCAGATGGCCTTCGGCGCGGAGTACGACCTCGTGGCGATCGGCGTCGCCCGCTGACGACAGACCCGCTCACGGCCCGCCCGCCCACGAGAAGGACGAGGGCCGCGGCCCGCCGGTACGCCGTCGTACCGACGGGCCGCGGGTCCGACGGGCGGGTCACGCCCCGGCGGCGGCGAGCGCCGCCGCGCTGTGGACCCGCCACCACTGCCGGCCCTCGACCGGAAGCGTATAGATCGGGTCGTAGTACTCGTAGCGGCGGGTCAGGGCCTCGGGGTCCGCGGTCTCCCGCGGCGTCTGGTAGTTCTTGGTCCAGTAGCTGACACCGCGCTCGCGGTCGTAGTCCGCGACCTGGTCCACCCACCGCTTGCCGGCGTGCGGCACGTCGCAGACGATCCGCGGGGTCGCGAACCCGGGCAGGTAGCCGAGGATCGCCCGCTGCAGCTGCTGGCCTTCCCACACCGCGAGCCGCCAGTGCTCGCTGTTCGGGACCATGTCGCAGAGGTAGAGGTAGTACGGCGTGATCGCGGCCCCGTCGACGAGCGCGAAGCAGAGGTCCAGCAGCCGCTCGGCGTCGTCGTTGACTCCGCGCAGCAGCACCCCCTGGTTGCGCACGTCGCGCACCCCCGCGTCGAGCATCGCCCGCGCCGCCTGCGCGACGAGCGGGGTCACCGACTGCGCGACGTTCACGTGGGTGTGCACCGCCAGCTGCACCCCGCGGGCGCGGGCGGTGCGCGCCAGCCGCTCCATGCCCGCGCGGACCTCGTCCTGCAGCCAGTGCTGCGGCAACGCCATGAGGGCCTTCGTGGCCAACCGGATGTCGCGGATCGAGTCGATCCTGAGCAGCGCGTCGACGAACGCCTCCAGCTGCCGCCACGGCAGGTTCGCCACGTCGCCGCCGGAGACGACGACGTCGCGGATGCCGGGGGAGCGGCGCAGGTACGCGAGCATGGCGTCGTGCCGCGTGGCGGGTGCCGCGCCGAACCGAAGCTTGGGGACGAGGGGAGTCGAGGTGCCGACCAGGTCCATCCGGGTGCAGTGCCCGCAGTACTGCGGGCAGGTGGGGACCAGCTCCGCGAGGACCTTGGTGGGGTAGCGGTGCGTCAGCCCCTCCGTGACCCACATCTCGTGCTCGTGCAACGAGTCGCGCGTCGCGCGCGGATGCGACGGCCAGTCGCGCCGGCGGTCGCTGTAGACGGGGAGCATGTAGCGGCGGACCGGGTCGGCGTAGAACGCGTCGGTCGAGGGCACCGCGGCGGGCACCACGGTGTTGAGCAGGTGCGGCGGCACGAGCAGCGGCATCGTCGCCCGCTCCTGCTGGTCACGCGCGAGGTCCGCGTAGAACGCGTCGTCGACGAGGTCGCCCAGGACGCCGCGCAGCTGTCGCACGCTCTTCACGCAGTGCGCGCGCTGCCACTGCGCGCTCGCCCACTCGGCCGCGCTGACCCCCCGCCACCCCGGCAGCCGCGTCCAGTCCGGCTCCACCGGCTCCCGTCGCCGGTACACGTACGGCTGCGCCGGCGCGGCGGCCGCCTTGCTCCCGTCGGCCGGCCTGCTCCCGTCGCTCACTCGCGCTCCCGCGGGTCCACCTCGGCGGCACCCGCGCGCCCGCCGCGCGGCTGCCTGGCTTCTTGTGTCAGCGGCAGACTACGGAACAAGATGGTGCTTCTCCATCGCTCCGACGGAGCATTTCCGAGGGCGACCGTGGGTGACGGGAGGATTTCTGTGACGCGCGAGCGGTTGCCGGGCTCGCCGATCGGGCTGCACCGCGTGCTCGCCCCCTGCGGGGCGCTGCCGCAGGCCGCGGACCGGCTGGACCCGAACCCGCGGCTGTGGCCCGACGAGATGCGGGTGCGGGTGGAGCGGCTCGCGCTGGACGCGGCGTCGTACCGGCAGCTCGCCGACACGCACGACGGCGCCGGTGACGCGATCCGCGCCGAGGTGCTCGCGATCGTCCGGGCGCGCGGCAAGATGCACAACCCGGTCACCGGGTCGGGGGGGATGCTCGTCGGC
>DATGDX010000046.1:0-4383 GCA_035310665.1 Mycobacteriales bacterium
GGCCAGCGTCGAGTCCAGATCCTTGATGTCCTCGGTGGGGTCGAGCGCCACCCGGCCAGGGTACGCGAGGACGCGCCCGGTCACGGGGCAGCGACGAACGGGGCGCGGGCGCGCGCGGTCGCGTCGATCGGCACCCCGCCCTCGTACTCCGCCCCGAGCACCCCGACGAACGGCAGCCGGACCAGGCTCGCGAAGGTCACGGTGACGGTTCGCCCGTCGACGGCGACCGACCGCACCGCGAAGCCGGGGAACCGGGCGGCGAGCCGGTTGTCGGCGACGTAGCCCGACACGATCGTGCGCGCCAGCGCGGGATCGATCGGCAGCTCGTCGTCCGCCCGGCCCGTGTAGATCGCGGCTTCGTCGGCCCCCTGCACCGCGGCGAGCGCGGCACCGTCGGTGGCGGAGGCGAGCGCCCGCCGGTGCAGGAACACCGCGGCGGCCCCGGTGGCGACCGCGACCAGGCCGGCCGCGACGAGCGCGTAGAGCAGGACCAGCAGCAACAGCTGACCGGCGTCGTCACGCATGGCGCGCACGCCGCGCGCCCGACGCCTCACCCCGCGCTCCGGAACCGGTCGACGACCCCGTCGTGCCGCCCCGTCACGCGGACTGACGCGGGAGCGCGGCCCAGCACGTCGGGGACGAACGGCAGCCGCACGCGTGTGCTGACGCTGATCCGCACGGACGCGCCCGGGGTGAGGCACGGCTCGGTTTCGCACGTGATCTGGACCGGTGTCGCGGGAAGCCCGTGGTCGCGCAGGGCGAGCCGCGCGGCGTCGTCGGCGCGGGCCCGCCCGCTGTCCTCGTCGGACGCGGTCACGAACATGCGACCGGCCTCGCGGGCCGCGGCGGTCACGGCGTACGCCGCCTTCTGCACCGCGAGCACGGTGAGCAGCACGTAGGTGAGCGGCACCATGAGCAGCACGCCTAGGAAGGTGAACTCGAGCACCGCGTTCCCGCGCTCGTCGCTCATCCCTCTCCCTCGACTTCCTCCCCCTCGACCATCGCGTGCCCGCGCACCGCGAGCGTGCGACGGGGGCCGAGCAGGCCGATGACGGGCAGCGGCGCCCGCACGGTGACCTCGACGACCGGCTGCCCCTCGACCATGGTCACGCGCGCGTGCACGTCACGGGCGAACCGTGGCGAGAGCGAGCCCCTGATCAGATCGGCGGCGTACGCCGCCCCGTCCGCCGGGCTGCGATCCGCCAGGGCACCGTGGCGCGCGCCCTCCGCGGCGCAGGCGACCAGGGTGTTGCGGACGTGCACCGCCAGCCCGACCTGGACGAGTCCGAGGAACAGCACGGTGAGCAGGACGCTGACGAGGGCGAACTCGACGACCGCGGCCCCCCGGTCACGGCGGCCCCGCACCCAGCGGCCCTGCACGGCTCACCCGGAACCTGGGCCGGTCACCGAGTTCAGCGCGTTGGTGAACATCGTCTTGAGCTGCTCACCGGCGACCATCCAGAGCACGCTCACCAGCCCAGCGGTCATCAATCAGCACCCATCCGGGCACGTCGCCTCGCTCGCGGTCGGCGGCGACGAGCCGGGCGTGCAGCGCGGCGCAGCACGACAGCAGGTGACTCGACAGGTCAGCCATGGTCAATCTCCCCCCGGCGGTGTGGTCATGGCGTGGTGAAGGTCAGCGAGAGGAAGGCGGGGAACAGCGCGAACAGCACGGTGACCGGCAGCACGAGGAACACGACCGGAACCATCATCGCGATTTCCTTCCGGCCGCCGGCCTCCAGCAGCGCCCGCCGGCCCGCCTCGCGTACGTGGACCGCCTGTGCGCGGAGCACCTCGGCGAGCGGCGTACCGCGTTCGACCGCGATCGCGACGCCCTCGCAGAAGCGGGCGAGCGCCGGCAGCGAGGTGCGGTTCGCGATGCCGTCCAGGGCGGTGACGAGGGAGGAGCCCGCGCGGGCATCCGCGAGCGCGCGGCCGAGCTCCTTCGCCAGCTCGCCGCGGCTCGTGCGGGTGACCCGCTCGAGCGCGCCCACCGGCCCCTCACCCGCGGACACCGCGAGCGCGAGCAACTCCGCGATCGTCGGGAACTCCGCGATCGTCGGGAACTCCGCGATCAACCGTTGCTCGCGCTGCGTCACCTCGCGGGTCAGCCACCGGTCACGGGCGAGCACCTTAGCGGCTGCCGCGGCCAGACACAGCACCAGGAGCGGGATCGGCGAGCCGTGCCCGCGCGCGAGCAGCAGCACCGCGAGGCCGAGGCCGGCGAGCAGGGCGATCGCGCCCCACACCAGATGTTCGGCGCGGAACTGCTCGACGGTCTGGTCGCGTCCCGCGGCCACCAACCGGCGGCGGACGCTGCCCGCACCACCCAGCCACCGGTCCAGGACGCGCACCCCGTCGGCCAGCACCGGGCGCAGGATCCGCTCGAGGGTGGGGAACGGGGTCAGTGTCCGGTCCTGGGCGAGCAGCCGGGACGGGCGCGGCGTGTCGCGCAGGTACGGCGCGAGCCGCGCGTCCAGGCGCGGGCGGCGCAGCGGCGGGGCGTTGAGCAGCGCGAGGGCACCGCCGCCGCCGGAGACCAGCCCGAGCAGCGCACCGGTGGCGAGGCGGCTCATCGCAGCACCCGCCGCTCCTCCGGGAGCCGGCCGATCCGCACCATGATGCGGTAGGCGGTGACGGAGACCACGCCGCCGACGACGAGGACGACGACGCCGGCCGAGCTGTTGTACGCGGCGACGGCGTCCGGCCGCAGCGACAGCAGGCCGAGCAGAACCCACGGGGCGGCGAGCGCGAGCCGTGCCGCGTTAACCGTCCACCCTTGCCGGGTCTCGAGCTCGGCGCGAGTGCGCGCGTCCTCGCGGAGAAAGGCGCTGAGCGTGCGCAGCAGCCGGCCCAGGTCGGACCCGCCGACCTCGCGCGCCATTCGCAGCGACTCGATGATGCGGTCGGCGACGGGATCGGCGAGCCCCGCCTTGAGCCGGTCCACGGACTCGGTGAACCGGCCGGTTGCCCGGTAGTCCTCGCCGAACCGCACGAACGGCCGGCGGAGAGTCTCCGGGCCGCGGACCCCCACCTGCGTGAGCGCCTCCGGCAGCGATAGCCCAGCACGTACTCCGGAGGCGAGATTGTCGAAGACCTCCGGCCAGAGCTCGCAACTCCGCACCGCGCTGCCGTCGGCGGACCCGCACCAGGGTGAACGGCGCCACGCCGGCGAACACGGCAAACGCGAACGCGATCGGCGGGGTGTGGGACACCACGAGCATCGCCAGGAACACGACGACCGCGCACGCGGCGGACGCGGCGTACAGCTGGCCCGGGGTCACCGCCTCGATCCCGGCTTGCGCGAGCATTTCCGTCGTCCGCTCCCGCAGCGTCGGTCGCGACCGCACCCGTGGCGCGGGGCGGCGCGGACCGGAACGCCAGGCCAACACCAGCCCGACGCCGAACAACAAGCCGAGGAAGGCGCCCATCTACCGCGCCACCTCGAGCACCGGCTGCGCGAGCAGCTGCGCGAGGTCATAGCCCGCGCGGGTGAACCGGTCCGGGTGGGGCGGAAATCCGTCCGCTCGGACCAGCCGCTCCCGCCGTGTGACGAACACGTCGGCAACCTCGACGACGTCGCCTTCCACGCGGCCCGGGACCGCGACGATTTCCCGCACGCGACGGTGCCCGCCGGCGTCCTTTGCCGTGTGCACGACGAGGTCGATGCTCGACGCCACCGTCGGCACCACGAAGGCGTGCCCGACGTTGTCTCCGGCGAGCAGCGGCAGCGTGCACATCTTGACGATGGCCTCCCGCGCCGAGTTCGCGTGGATGGTGCACATCCCGGCAGGCCGGAGTTGAGGGCGATGAGCAGGTCGAGAGACTCCTCTTGGCGCACCTCGCCGACCACGATGCGGTCCGGGCGCATCCGTAGCGCCTCCTTGACCAGCCGCCGTAGCCGCACCTCCCCACTGCCCTCCAGGTTCGGCTGGCGGGTCTGCATCGCGACGACGTCCGGCAACGGCACCCGCAGCTCGAACACCTCTTCGCAGGTGACCACACGTTCCCGCGCGGGAATCGCCGCGGTCAGACAGCTGAGCAACGTCGTCTTCCCCGCCTGCGTGCCGCCCGCGACCAGGATGTTCAAGCCGGCCGCGACCGCCGCGTCGAGGAAGCGCGCCGCCTGCGCGGTGAGGGTGCCCAGGGCGACGAGCTCGTCCAACGAGGTCGCGGACAGGACGAACTTGCGAACGTTCACCGCCCAGTGCCGGCGGGTGATATCAGGGATGACGACGTGCAACCGGCTGCCGTCGGGCAGCATGGCGTCGACGAACGGGCTGGATAGATCGAGCCAAGCTTTCTGACAGAAGTGCCCCACGGCGGTGCGTCCAGCGACGGGCAGCGGGGACGCAGCTTCAACCTGAGAGTCATGGCGGGATC
>DATGDX010000047.1:0-1890 GCA_035310665.1 Mycobacteriales bacterium
GGTCACCTCCTGGGCGATGAGCGCGGCCGGGAACAGCGGCGCGAGGTCGTCGGGACCGACGGGCTCGCGGGTGTCGGGGCGCAGCGGGGGCGGCGGCGGCGCGGGCAGGTCGGGGACGACGTTGTACCAGGCGGTGGGCAGTTCGGACTCGTCGAGCAGGATCTTCGTTCGCTCGTCTCGTCGCGGGCCCATCAGCCGCACACGGCACCCTGCGCCGCCGAGCCGACGAGCTTGGCGTACTTCGCGAGCACCCCGGTCTCGTAGCGCGGCGGCAGCGGCTTCCAGTCCGCGCGGCGCCGGACCAGCTCGTCCTCGTCGACGAGCAGGTCGAGGGTGCGGTTGGGGACGTCGAGCCGGATCTGGTCACCGTCGCGGACGAGGGCGATGGGACCGCCGTACGCCGCCTCCGGAGCCACGTGCCCCACGCACGGGCCGAACGTCGCGCCGGAGAACCGGCCGTCGGTCAGCAGCACCACGTCGGAGCCGAGGCCCGCGCCCTTGATCGCGGCGGTCACCGCGAGCATCTCGCGCATCCCCGGCCCGCCGCGGGGGCCCTCGTAGCGGATGACGACCACGTCCCCCGGCTCGATCCGTCCGTGGGTCACGGCATCCATTGCCCCCTGCTCACCGTCGAACACCTTCGCTGTGCCCTCGATGAAGAGGGTGTCCATGCCGGCGCTCTTGGCCACCGCGCCCTCCGGCGCCAGGCTGCCGCGCAGGATCGTCAGCCCTCCGGTGCGGTGAATCGGTGCGCCGAGGTCGTGGATGACCCGGCCGTCGGGTCGGGGCGGATCGAGCTCGGCGAGGTTCTCGGCCACCGTTGCCCCTGAGACGGTCAGGGCGTCGCCGTGGATCAGACCGACGTCGAGGAGGGCGCGCATGACGACGGGCACGCCGCCGACGCGGTCGACGTCGTTCATGACGTAGCGCCCGAACGGCTTGAGGTCGCCGAGGTGCGGCACCCCGTCGCCGATGCGGTTGAAGTCGTCGAGGTCGAGGTCGACCCGGGCCTCGTGCGCGATCGCGAGCAGGTGCAGCACCGCGTTGGTGGACCCGCCGAGCGCCATGACGACGGCGATCGCGTTCTCGAACGCC
This sequence comes from Mycobacteriales bacterium, assembly GCA_035310665.1. Taxonomy (GTDB): domain Bacteria; phylum Actinomycetota; class Actinomycetes; order DATGDX01; family DATGDX01; genus DATGDX01. Next base: position 1,096 of record DATGDX010000047.1, read on the forward strand.
TCGCGGGTGAGCACCTGGCCCGCGGTGATGCCGCGGTCGAGCAGCGCGACGACGGCGGCCCCGCTGCTTTCGGCGTACGCCTCCCGCCGGGCGTCCGGCGCGGGGGGCGCGGCGCTGCCGGGCAGCGCGATGCCGAGCGCCTCCGCGGCGCTGGCCATGGTGTTCGCGGTGAACATGCCGCCGCACGAGCCCTCACCCGGGCAGGCGACGCGCTCGAGCGCGTCGAGGTCGTCCCGCGTGATGCGGCCGAGGGCGCAGGCGCCGACGCCCTCGAACACGTCCTGGATCGTCACGTCCCGGTCACCGAGATGGCCGGGCAGGATGGACCCGCCGTAGAGGAACACCGCGGGCAGGTCGAGCCGCGCCGCAGCCATGATCATGCCGGGCAGCGACTTGTCGCAGCCGGCCAGCGCGACCAGCGCGTCGAAGCGCTCGGCGTGCATCACGCACTCGACCGAGTCGGCGATGACCTCGCGGGACACCAGCGACGCCCGCATCCCCTCGTGGCCCATCGAGATCCCGTCCGAGACCGCGATCGTCGTGAACTCGATGGGGAAGCCGCCGGCCTGTCGCACCCCGTGCTTCGCGTGCTGGGCGAGGCGGGCCAGCGGCAGGTTGCACGGGGTGACCTCGTTCCACGACGAGGCGACGCCAACCTGCGGCTTGTCCCAGTCCTCGTCGGTCATCCCGATCGCGCGGAGCATGGCGCGCGCCGGCGCCCGCTCGTAGCCGTCGGTGACGTCACGGCTGCGCGGCTTGCGATCGACCATGCGGGACATGCGAGAACTGCCTCCG
>DATGDX010000048.1:0-3236 GCA_035310665.1 Mycobacteriales bacterium
CCCGGAAGTCGCGACCGAGGTCGACCAGCAGCGGCAGCATGGAGGCGTTGGTCGCGCCGATCCCGTGCAGCAGGACGACGGGGGGCGCGTCGGGCGGCCCGGCCTGGAGGTAGGCGGTGCGGACGCCCAGGGGGGTCGCGACCCCGGCCGACGGGTGGTCGACCGGGCGGTCGGGAACGTCGAACGCGCCGTCGAGCTGCAGCGCCAGCGCGATGTCACCGCGCATCACCAGACGGTGCTCGACGAAGGCGTGCGCGCCGCTGGCGTGCCCGTCGACGACCGCGGCCAGGGTGGTGCTGTCGGTCCACACGCGAGCATCCGGTCGCGGCCGGGCGCCGTGGTACACGGCCAGCCGACCGTGGTCCATCTCGAGCGTCCACCGGCCGGCGAAGCCGGCGTCGAAGACGACGTGCGCGTGCCGGTTGGCAAAGACCGGCCCCGCCTCGCGCCGCAACCGGGCCGCGAACAGGACGTCGAGATCGGCGGGCCCGGGTGGCGGCATCAGCTGGGCCGTCATGCCGGAACGATACGCCCCCGGCCGCCCGATCTGTCCCGCCGGGGCGGCGCGCCGCGCCCGGTCGTCGTTGCCGGGGCGGTCGGACGTCAACGGCTGCATGCCCGTCCCCTGTCTCGACCCGCTCGTTGAACCGCTGGCGTCAGGCCGCCGCGTCCTCCAGCCCAGGGGGCAGCTTGCCGGTGGACTTCTGCCAGGTCGCGGCGGCCTTGCGGGTCGCGAACAGCCGCGCGAGACCGACCGCGGTCCCCGACAGGACGGCCCAGCCGACCGCCTCCGCCACCGTCGTGGCCGGGGACTCCGGGTTCGCCGGCGGCGTCTTGCCTGTCGCCGCCGTCCACAGCGTTTCGATCGCCTTGCGGGCGGCAAGCGCGGCAATCACGGCGCTCAGCCCGCCGAACACCTTCCAGCCCAGCTTGGCTCCCGCTCCACCAGCCGAGTCCGCCACGTTTGTCCCTCCGTCGCGCCGACCGCGTTTGGTCGTGGGCCCGCGTCAGGCCCGCGTTTGTGCCGTGTCGCCCGCAGGGCCTGTGCCCGACGCGCGGGCAGGTCACACTCCCGCGGCGGTCCGCAGTGCGCTGGCCAGCTCGTCCGGGCGGCGGGTCGTGACGAGCCAGTACGGCGTCGGGTCCGCGGGATCGGTGACCTCCACGCGCACCGCGGTCGGGACGTAGGGCCGGGACAGGACGTAGGCGGCCGGGTCGGCGTGCGGGCCGAGCAGGTCGCGGGTGTCCGCCGCGTCCAGCGCGTCCACCCGTCCCACCGCCGAGACCGGCATCCGGGCGCGCCCGGCGACGAGCATCCCGGACTCGACCGCCACGCGCACCGTTCCGTAGGCGGCGATCAGGCCGGCAACCAGGCCGAAGACGAGGACGGACGTGACGACGCCGGCGGCCGCGCCGAGGGGGTGCCCGATGGCGACGCCGAGCGTGGCGACGAGCGCGGCGGCGACGGGCCACCACCACCAGGGCACCCGCAGCCGTTCCTCGTACACGGCGGTGCGGACGGGCACGGCGACCGGGTCAGGACCGACGGAACGGCAGCGAGGGCAGGGACGGGAGCGACGGGAGGCTCACCGGTAGCCGCCGCAGCCCCGCGCTGACGGCCTTCACGTAGTCGGTGAGGGGGGTGGGCACGACGGTGTCCGCGACCGTTCCGGTCACCGCGTCGACGCCGACCAGGTAGCGGGTCATCGGCAGCGGGTTGGCGAGCGCCAGCCGGATCGCCCGGGCGACCCACACCGGGTCGGGGAACCAGCGGGACTGCTTGCTGACCGCCTCGGCCCTGTCGTACCCCGCGGCGTACGCCGTGTCGTCGCGGACGGGCAGCGTGTCGCGGCCGTCGGCCCAGATCGCCGTGTTCATCCCGCCGGGCTCGATGAGGATCACCTTGATCCCGAACGCCGCGACCTCCATCCGCAGGGCGTCGGACAGCGCCTCGAGCGCGTGCTTCGACGCGCAGTACCACCCCATCAGGGGCGCGGTGACCCGGCCGGCGACGGAGGACACGTTGACGATGCGCCCGTCGCCGCGGGCGCGCATGGCGGGAAGCACGAGCCGGGCGATGCGGACCGGGGCCAGCGTGTTGACCTCGAGCTGGCGCCGCGCCTGCTCGTCGGGCACGTCCTCGACCGCCCCCGCCTGCACATAGCCCGCGTTGTTCACCAGCGCCCACGGGCCACCGCCGGTGAGCTCGGCGACCTCGGCGAACGCCGTCTCCGTCCCCGCGGGGTCCGCGACGTCGCAGAACACCACCCGCGCCGTCACCCCTGCCTCGGCGCTCGCGGCCGCGACCGCGTCCGCCCCCTCGGCCGAGCGCACGGTGCCGATCACGTCGTACCCGTGCCTGGCCAGCTCCACCACCGTCGCGAGCCCTATCCCGCCGTTCGCCCCCGTCACGACCACGCTCTTCGCCATGTGTGGGTGCCTGCCCCCGCGGAGGTAGCTTTGCACGTCGTGACGCCGACGCCGGTTGTGGGAGTGCTCGTCCAGCGGCTCGACCCCCAGCTGCCGCTTCCGGGGTACGCGCACGACGGGGACGCCGGCGCGGACCTGTGCACCGCGGTGGACGCGGAGCTGGCGCCGGGGGAGCGGGCGGTGCTGCCGACCGGGGTCGCGATCGCGCTGCCCGAGGGCTACGCCGCCTTCGTGCACCCGCGCTCCGGCCTCGCCGCGCGCTGCGGGGTCGCGCTGGTCAACGCGCCCGGCACCGTCGACGCCGGCTACCGGGGCGAGATCAAGGTGATCCTCGTGAATCTCGACCCCGCCTCGCCGGTGCGGCTGCGCCGCGGCGACCGCGTCGCCCAACTCGTGATCCAGCGGGTCGAGCGGGCGGTGTTCGCGGAAGTTCCGGCCCTGCCCCCCTCGGGCCGCTCCACCGGGGGGTTCGGGTCGACGGGGGGTCATGCCGAGACGAGACCGAGCGAGCCCGAGGCAAGGGAGTGACGCCATGTTCCGTCGTCGGAGAAACGAGCGCGCGGCCGAACCGGGGGAGCGGCCGCAGCCCGGCGAGCCGCCCGGCACCGGGGAGCCCGGCACGGGGGTCAGCGAGGTCGTCGGTGGCTGGACACCCCCCGACGCCGCACCGGTCCCGGTCACCGCCGGCCCGTTCGACGACGCCGAGGCGCCGGACGACGGCCTGCCCCGGCTCGACCTGGGCGGGATGCGGGTGCCCGTGTTCGAGGGCGGCGAGCTGCGGGTCGAGGTCGACGAGGAGTCCGGCG
>DATGDX010000049.1:0-1505 GCA_035310665.1 Mycobacteriales bacterium
CGAGGCGGAGGTCGGCGACCACGGCGAGGAGGACCACGGCCGCCGCGGTGAGATGCAGCGCCGCGGCACCGAGGGGGAACCCGGGCAGCCCGGTCAGGCCGACCGCGCGGAGCACGCGTCCCCCGCCGAGGGCCAGAACCGCGGCAGCGGTGGCGACGAGGACGCCCCGGTCCCGCCTCCACCCGGCCGCGGCGAGCCGCGCCGCGACGAGCGTCGCGACGAGCGCCAGCATCAGGTCGACGGCCGGGAGGCCGAGCAGCGGGTGGCCGAGCACGTCGGTCAGTGCGGGCCAGCGACCCAGCGCCGCGGCGGTGAGGATCGACCCCGAGGACAGCACGAGGTAGCGGCGCGCGAACGCATACCCGCTGTCGACCTGGGGAGCCCGCGCGGCGGACGCGCAGACGGCGAGGACCACCCCGCCGGTGACGAGCTGGACCCCGGGGAGCGCGATCGTCGGGGCGATCAGCAACGGAGCGACGGTGGCGAGCGGCAGGGCGACCGTCCCCTGCAGCAGCAGGACGAGCCCGACCGCTCCGGACAGGGCGTCCCCGGCGAGCCGGAAGCGGATCCAGGCGAGCATCCCCGCCGCGGCGAACACCACCACCGTAGCCCCACCGGTGAGCGCGGCCGTCGAGCTCTCGGGGATCGACAGACGAACCGTGGCCGACGGCAGGACCGCGGCGGCGACGGCCCCAGCAGCGGCGAGGAAGGCGGCCGGCGCCGCCGCCCTCCTCGCGGGAAAGGCCGGGGTGCCGGTGGTACGCCGATCGGCCCCCCGGTACCCGGCCCTCGTCACCGCAGCCCGCGCACCCTGCTTCACGACCTCAATGTTACCTTTTAGTTACGCAGCGTATCTACCCTTTTGGGTCGCCGCATCTCTCGCGCCATCCCCAGCACCTCCTGTGCGATCACGAGCCCGCCGGCGAGCACGACCAGGGCGAAGCAGGCGCGGCGTACCTCGGCATCGACGAGGACCCGCCCGACCACCGGGACGACGCCGACGACGTCCCCGCGCAGGTCACGCGCGGAGACGAGCCACGGGTCGTCGTCCTCGTTCGCGTCGCCCTTCGTCTGCAACCGCAGGGAGGTCCCTGCTCCCTCGATCGCGACGACTCGGTGCGTGACCATCGCGCCCGGCGCCGGGGCGAACGGATCGTCCTCGTTGCCCTCGGTGCCGTCCGGCGCGACGAACGTGACGACGTCATCGACGCGCACGTCGGCGGCGCGGATCGGTCGGCTGATGGCGACCGCGCCGATCGGCATGCCCGGCTCCATGCTCCCGCTCACGATCGTCTGCACCCGCCACCCCGCCCACTGCTGGAGCGCGGCGAGCGCGGCGACGCCGACGACGCCGACGACCAGACCGATCGTCACGCCGAGCCGAACGACACGCGCGACACGTCTGCGGAGCATCCGCTCCGACCTCCCTTTGCTTGATTGCCGACACGGGCCGGTCGCCGGTCCTTGCGGGACCGGCGGCCGGACGGTGACCTGCTCAGGCGTTC
>DATGDX010000050.1:0-5069 GCA_035310665.1 Mycobacteriales bacterium
TGGGAGAAGAGCAGTGGGTCCCAACCCGGCGTCATCGGGGACTCCAGTCCCCAACACAGACATGGTAAGTACCCAACAGGAAGAGCTACGGTAACGACGACCGGCTAGACGAAGCCTCCATCAAAGCCGGGGCACCCCAAGGTGTCGTACGCAGTCGCCTACGCGTTCTACCTGGTTTTCGAACGCCCGTTTCTGACGATCCGCTCATTCGCCGGGCTCCGCGCGGCGCTCCCATCCCGGGCTGCGCGGCGCCGCGCCACGTCGATACTGACTGGCGACGCGGACGTGAGCCAGCCCTGACACCCTTCTCCTGTTTGTCACGGGCTCCTGCTTGTCACGCTCACTCCCACTCGATCGTGCCCGGCGGCTTCGACGTGACGTCGAGCACGACCCGGTTGACCTCGCGCACCTCGTTGGTGATCCGGTTCGACAGGCGGGCGAGCAGGTCGTGCGGCAGCCGTGACCAGTCCGCGGTCATCGCGTCCTCGCTGGTGACCGGCCGCAGCACGATCGGGTGCCCGTAGCTGCGCCCGTCGCCCTGCACCCCGACGGAGCGCACGTCGGCGAGCAGCACCACCGGACACTGCCAGATCTCGCGGTCCAGGCCGGCCCGGGTCAGCTCCTCCCGCACGATCGCGTCCGCGGCGCGCAGGATCTCCAGCCGGTCCCGGGTCACCTCGCCCACGATCCGGATGCCGAGCCCGGGTCCCGGGAACGGCTGGCGCCACACGATCTGCGGCGGCAGGCCGAGCTCCTCGCCGACCCGGCGGACCTCGTCCTTGAACAACCGGCGCAGCGGCTCGACGAGCGCGAACGCGAGGTCCTCCGGCAGCCCGCCGACGTTGTGGTGCGACTTGATGGTGGCGGTGCCCGACCCGCCACCGGACTCGACGACGTCGGGGTAGAGCGTGCCCTGGACGAGGAACTCGACCGGCGCCTCGGCCGATATCTTCGCGGCCGCCTCCTCGAACGCCCGGATGAACTCCCGCCCGATGATCTTCCGCTTCTCCTCGGGGTCGGTCACCCCCGCCAGCGCGTCGAGGAACCGGGCGGCGGCGTCGACCACCACCAGCCGGACCCCGGTGGAGGCGACGAAGTCCCGCTCGACCTGCTCGGCCTCCCCCGCGCGCAGCAACCCGTGGTCGACGAAGACGCAGGTGAGCTGGTCGCCGACCGCTCGGTGCACGAGCGCCGCGGCGACCGCGCTGTCGACCCCGCCGGACAGCCCCGCTATCACCCGCCCATCGCCGACCTGGGCGCGGACGGCCGAGACCGCCTCGTCCACGATGTTGACCATCGTCCAGGTGGGCCGGCAGCCGGCCGCGTCGTAGAGGAACCGCTTGAGCACCTCTAGGCCGCGCTCGGTGTGCAGGACCTCGGGGTGGAACTGCACGCCGTACAGCCCGCGGCCCAGGTCCTCGAACGCGGCGACGGGCGTCGCGTCGGTGGTGGCGGTCACCGTGAACCCGGGCGGCGGCGTCACGACCGCGTCCCCGTGCGACATCCACACCGACGTGGGCGCGGTCCGCTCGGAGAACAGCAGGCCGGGGTCGGCGACCGCGAGGCCCGTCGCGCCGTACTCCCCGGCGCCGGTCCGCTCCACCCGCCCGCCGAGCGCCTGCGCCATCGCCTGGAACCCGTAGCAGATCCCCAGCGTCGGGACGCCGCCGAGGAACAGCGCGGGGTCCACTGCCGGGGCCCCCGGCGCGTAGACGGACGCGGGCCCGCCGGAGAGGATCACCGCCCGGGGCCGGCGGGCGAGCAGTTCGGCGACGGGGGCCGTGTGCGGCACGATCTCGCTGTAGACGTGGCACTCACGGACCCGGCGGGCGATCAGCTGAGCGTACTGCGCGCCGAAGTCGACGACGAGAACGGTGTCGGGCACAGGGGCACGCTAGCGCCCGGAGCCGGCGGGGCGACCGCCCCACACCTCTTGGTCGCGATCTGCTGCTGATCTTCCCCACATCTGGGCGAGATCAGCAACAGACAGGGATCAACGAGAGGGCCGGCGCGACGCTCAGGGCGCGAACGGCAGGTGCCGCAGCACCTTGAGCCCGACGGTCATCACCTTCGCGTAGTGGTCGTAGCTCATGTCGCCCGGCGCGGCGAGCGGCAGGAACCGCTGGGTGGCGACCGTCTGCGCCTCGGTGTACTTGAGGATCCCCTCCCGACCGTGCCGCCGCCCGACGCCCGACTCCTTCATGCCGCCCATCGGGGAGTCGACCGACGCCCAGGCCGCGGCGTAGGCCTCGTTGACGTTGGCCGTCCCCGCGTGCAACCGCGCGGCCAGCCGGCGCCCCGCGCGCACCCGGCGCGTCCACACCGAGGCGTTCAGGCCGTACGCCGAGTCGTTCGCGCGGGTGACCGCCTCCTCGCGGTCCCGCACCCGGTAAATCGACACGACCGGGCCGAACGTCTCGTCGCAGGCCAGCTGCATGTGCGGGGTGACGTCGGTGAGCACGGTCGGCTCGTAGAACAGCGGCCCGAGGTCGGGGCGCCGCCGGCCCCCGGCCAGGACGGTGGCCCCCTTCGCCACCGCGTCGTCGACGTGCGCCGCCACCGACTCCAGCTGCTCCTCGGAGATGAGGCTGCCCATGTCCGCGTTGAAGTCGTAGCGGGCGTTGAGGGCCATCGCCCGGGTGCGCGCCACGAACGCGGGGACGAAGCGGTCGTAGATGCCGTCCTCGACGAACATCCGCTCGATCGAGATGCACAGCTGGCCGGAGTTCGCGAAGCAGGCGCGGACGGCACCGGCGACCGTCCGACCCACGTCGGCGTCGTCACAGACGATCATCGCGTTCTTGCCGCCCAGCTCGGCCGAGAAACCGATCAGCCGCTCGGCGCACTGGCGGGCGAGCAGCCGCCCGGTCGCCGTCGAGCCGGTGAACATCAGGTAGTCGACCTGGTCGACGATCGTCGAGCCGAGCACCCGACCGGGCCCGGTGACGACCTGGAACAGGTCGTCGGGCAGGCCGGCCTCGGCGAGCAGCTCGACGGCGAACAATGCCGTGAACGGCGTGTGCGCGTCCGGCTTGAGCAGGACCGCGTTGCCGGCGAGCAGCGCGGGGATCGCGTCCGTGACTGCGAGGGTGAGCGGGTAGTTCCAGGGCGCGATGATGCCGACGAGACCCTTCGGGTGGTGGTATTCCAGCGCGTGGGTCAGGCCCGGGAGAGCGCCGTGGCGGCGGGTGGGACGCAATGCGAGCGCGGCGGTCTTGGCGTAGTAGCGGGACGTGATCGCGACATCGAGCAGCTCCTCGAGCGCGGAGCGGCGGGCCTTGCCGGTCTCGAACTGCACCAGGTCGAGGATCTCGCGCTGCCGCTCGAGCACGAGGTCGTGGTAGCGCAGGAAGATCCGCCGGCGCTCGCGATGCGTGGTCTGCGCCCACCGCAGCTGGGCCTGCCGGGCGCGGCCGGCGGCGGTGGCGACGTCCGCCTCCGTGCACACCGGGACCGAGCCGATCAGCTGCCCGGTGAACGGGGCGTGCACCGGCCGCCGGTCGCGAGGGCCGCCGGTAAGGACCCGCGCGGCCAGGCGCTCGGGCAGCCCGGCGGGCACGGGCACAGGGGGCCGGGCTTCCGCCACGTCGGGCACGGGGCGGGCGAACTCGTCGAGCGCGGTCACGCGGCCCTCCGCAGGGGTGAGGCGAGCAGGATTGAGGCGAGTGCAGACATTGACCCGATGGTCAGTGTGATGCCAGGGTAGGTATCCGACGACGCCGCGTCAAGGGGAGGTCGACCGCAGTGGGGGGTCGGAAGGTCCCGGAGGCCCAGCGCCGCGAGCAGCTGGTCGCCGCGGCGTACGACGTCGCGGTCCGGGACGGCCTCGACGCGGTGACCGCGCGGGCCGTCGCCGCCGAGGCCGGGGCGTCCCCGGGGCTGGTGTTCTTTCACTTCGGGTCGAAGGAGGGGCTCCTGCTCGGGCTGCTCGACTCGCTGCTGTCCGGCGCGCTCGACGCCGAGGTGACTCCCGACATCGCGGCGCTGCCGACCGCCGCGGATCGGCTGCTGGCCCTGCTGCGGGTCGAGCTCGAGGGAATCCCGCGGCAGCGGGCGGCGGTGGAGCTGTTTTTCGCCTACTGGGTTGGTCTCGGGCGCGCCCCGGCCTTCCGCGAGCCGATCGACGCCGCGCTCGACCGCTACCGGCGGGTGTTCGTGCCGGTGTGCGCCGACGTCGTCGCCGAGCTGGGGGCCGCCGAGCTGGGGGCCGCGGAGCTGGGGGCCGCCGAGCAGGGGGTCACCGAGCAGGGGGTCGCCTCATGCGCGGACACCCTCGCGACGATGGTCGTCTCGTTCGTCCAGGGCGCGGCGGTGCAGGCGGTGCGTGACCCGGTGCGGTTCGACGCGGACGGGTTCCTGAGCGTGTTCGCCGCGCTACTCGACCGCACGGCCGGTTCCGCGCGGTGCGCGCGTCAGGCGCCGGGGCCGGTGACCACGACCTCGACCCGCTGGAACTCCTTGAGGTTGGAGTAGCCGGTGGTGGCGAGCGCGCGGCGCAGCGCGCCGAACAGGTTCATCGAGCCGTCGCCGGTCCGTGCCGGCCCGAGGAGCACCTCGGCGAGCGTGCCGACCGGCGCGACGCGCACCCGCTCGGCGCGGGGCAGCGTCTCGTGCACCGCGTCCATCTCCCAGTGCCACCCCCGACCGGGCATCCCCGTGGCCGCGGCCAGCGGAAGACCCACCATCACCGCGTCCGCACCGCAGGCGATCGCCTTCGCGACGTCCGCGCCGCTGCGGATGCCCGCAGCGGCGATCACGTGCACGTAGCGGCCGCCCGAGTCGTCCAGGTAGTCCCGGCGCGCGGCCGCCGCGTCGGCGACCGCGGTGGCCATCGGGACGCCGACGCCGAGCACCTCCGGGGTGCGTCCGTCACGACCGCTCCCGATCCCGACCAGCACCCCCGCCGCCCCGGTGCGCATGAGGTGCAGCGCGGTCTGGTAGTTGGCGCACCCGCCGACGACGACCGGCACGTCGAGCTCGCCGATGAACCGCTTGAGGTTGAGCGGCTCGGTGCGCGTGGACACGTGCTCGGCGGACACGACCGTGCCCTTGATGACGAGGATCTCCGC
>DATGDX010000051.1:0-11025 GCA_035310665.1 Mycobacteriales bacterium
GGCGGCGCTGGCTGGACCGGTGGCTGGCGGCGGGCACCAGCGGACGGGCGTTCGCGACGCACCTGTCCTGGCACGCCGCGCTGCACGAGCTCGCCGCGGGCGACGTGGCGGCGGCCCGCCGGCGCCTCGAAACCCGGGTTGCCCCCGCGTCGTCGGCGGGCTACCCGGTGGTCGACGGCGCCTCGCTGCTGTGGCGGCTGCGGCTGCGCGGGCATCCGGTCCCGTGCCCGGCGACGCTCGCGGATGCTGTGGCCCCGATCGTGCGCGCCCCCGTGTCGGTGTTCGCGGTGTTCCACGCCGGGCTGGGGCTCGCCGTGCTCGAGGATGTCCCGGCACTCGCCGCGCTCGCGGACGGGGTTCGCGGCGACGCTCGCCCGGCGTTCGCGGAGGTGTGCGCGCCGGTGCTCGATGCGCTCGTCGCCTTCGTGGAGGAGCGGTACGCCGCGGCGGCCGCGCTGCTGTCCGCGCTGCCGGCGACCGAGCTGGCGCGGCTGGGCGGGAGCGCGGCGCAGCGGGAGGTGGTCACGGACACGCTCGTTGAAGCGCTGCTGCGGCTGGGCGACGGGGACCGCGTGCGGCCGCTGCTCGAGGACCGCGTTCGGCGCCCCTGACCGCTCGAGGTGCCCGGCGTCAGCCGGCGACCGGGGGGTTCAGCGCGAGGCAGTAGCGCAGCCCCCGGTTGTAACCCAGGGTCCACGCCCACACGCGCTCGTCCGCGGTGCCGTGGTGCCCCGGGCTGTCGTACTCGTAGTCGCCGAGAGCCTGCGCTGTCCCGCGCGCATCGGCCTTGTCCCTGGCGTCGGCGTTGCCGAGGTCGACCTGGTGGCGCACCCACATCGCGCTGAAGCAGTCCGCCTGCAGCTCCGTGGTCTTCACGCTGGCGCCGATCGGCCGGATGCCGAGCTCGCGCTGCACGGCGTGCCCCACCTCGTGCGCCACCGCGTACGCGACGCCGTACGGCGTCCGCCCGTTGTTGCTGGTGCGGTCGTACAGCCACTGCGTCGACAGGTAGACCCCGTTGTCCAGCCGGCAGTAGAAGGCGCCGTTGGCGTTGGGGTCCTCGTCCCCGTCGCCCACGGTCACCCCGCACCCGGAGCCCGCGGTGTCGGAGCCGTCGACGAGCCGGTACCGGAACCGCCAGCCCGGATGGCCCAACGCGTCGAGCTGCGGCGCCCAATAGCCCCACGTGCTCTTCAACACCCGAACGGTGAACTCGTGGGTGGTGTCGGGCGTCAGCCGCGGCGTGGCCGCCGCGGCCGCGGGCGCCCCGACCGGGGAGGCGGCGACGAGGACGCCGAGCGTCGCGACGAGCGCGAGCAGCCCCACGAGGAGTCGCAGCACCGCGGCCCGAGCGGTGAGGAGGACGTTCATCGGTCCCGATCCTTCGTGGTCGTCTCCCCCAGAATCGGGTTACCCCGACTGGCGCCTAGGGTGAGCTTAGGCCCGGCTGGTGGCGACCGGGGAATCCCGGTTGCTCCGGTTCAGCCGGGCGTCCCGCGCGTCGGCCGGCGCAGGAGCAGCGAGGAGCGCGCGTGACCGAGCCGTCGCCGTGGTGGGCCGACCGCACCGGCTACCAGATCTACGTGCCGTCCTTCATGGACAGCGGCGGCGACGGCTGGGGCGACCTGCCCGGCGTGGTGTCGCGGCTGGACTACCTCGCCGACCTCGGCGTCGACCTGCTCTGGCTGTCCCCGATCCACCCGTCGCCGTTCGCCGACCACGGCTACGACGTCGCCGACTACCTCGACGTCGACCCGCGGTTCGGCACGCTCGCCGACGTCGAACGGCTCCTGGCGGAGAGCGACCGGCGGGGCATGAAGGTGCTGCTCGATCTGGTGCCCAACCACACCTCCAGCGAGCACCCGTGGTTCCGCCCGCTCGCGCAGCGGCCGCGACGACCCCTACCGCGGCTACTACCACTGGCGCGACCCCGCGCCGGACGGCGGCCCCCCGAACAATTGGGTCAGTGCGTTCGGTGGGCCGGCGTGGACCTTCGACGATGTGACCCGGCAGTACTACCTGCACCTGTTCACCGCGGGGCAGCCGGACCTGAACTGGGACGACGGGCGGGTCGCGGACGAGTTCGACGCGATCCTGCGCTTCTGGCTCGATCGGGGCGTGGGCGGGTTTCGCATCGACGTCGCCAACGCGCTGGTGAAGGCGCCGGGACTGCCGGACCAGCCGGTGCGCGCGCCCGGGACGGAGTATCGAGGCGGCAGCGCGGCGTCGCGGGACTGGCTTCGGCTCGACCACGTCTACGACCACGACCAGCCGGGGATGCTCGCCATCCACCGCCGGTGGCGGCAGGTCGTGACGCCGTACGACGCGTTGCTGCTCGGCGAGGTGTACGTCCTCGACCCGCAGGTGCTGGCGACGTACGTGCGTGGGCAGGACGGGCTGCACCTGTTGTTCTGGTTCAGTCTCGTGGAGTCGGGCTGGGACCCGGGCCGCTTCGAGGACCTGCTGCGGGTGGCGGCGGCGACGGTGCCGCACCTGGCTGGGTGCAGAGCAGCCACGACAGTTCCCGTGCGGTCACGCGGTACGGCGGCGGCTCGGCCGGACGCCGGCGCGCCCTCACCCTCGCCACCCTGACGATCGGGCTGCCCGTGCTGCCGGTTCTCTACCAGGGTGAGGAGCTCGGGCTGGGCGACGCTGAGCTGCGGCCGGACGAGGTCCAGGACCCGCTGGCGGTCTCCGGCGGGCACAGCCGCTCCCGCGACGTCGCCCGCACCCCCCTTCCGTGGGCCCCGGGCCCGGGCTTGGGGTTCACCACCGGCGACTCCGCCTGGTTGCCGTTCGGCGACCGGCGGCCCGAGGACACCGTCGCGGTCCAGCGCGGCGACCCGCGGTCCTCGCTCGCGGCCTACCGCGCGCTGCTGGCCGCCCGCCGCCGCCTCCCCGGTCTGCGCCGCGGCGAGGTGTGCTGGATCGACTGCGATCCCCCGGTCCTCGCCTACGCGCGCGGCGACTGCATCGTCGCCGCGAACGTCGGTCCGCACGCCGAGACCCTGCGGCTCCCGTCCGGCGGGTGGAGCGTCGAGTTCGCGACGAACGGCGGGGCGTTCGAACGGGTCGAGGGGCAGGTGCCGCTCGGCGAGGAGCAGGCGGTAATCCTCAGGCGGTGATCCTCACCCCAACCGGCGACGGGGCGTAAGCCGGGGCGCCGCGAGTCAGCGGAACTCGGGCGGCCAGCCGCCGAGCCGGACGCCCGCGTCGTACGACGCCTGCAAGAACGCGAGCACGGCTTCCTCGGGTGCCGTCGCGTGTCGGGCGACGTCGTACGGCAGCAGGAACTCGCCGAGATCCGAGTTCCACGCCGCGCCCGCCGGGGCGATCGGCGCCTCGTCGATGCCTCCGGGCCTGGGATACGTGTAGCTGTAGAAGGCGGGGCGCGGGTAACGCGTGTCGCCGGGCCAAAAGCCGAAGGCGATCTCCTCGGCGTTCATCGCGTAGTGCAGGATCACGTCCCCCTCCGGGGCCCGCGCCGGCTGCCCCGAGTAGCGCACGTACCCGAGGTCGAACGTCCCCCAGTAGAACTGCACCGGGGTGTGCCGCCCGGCGAACGGGGCGCGAAACCGCTTGAGTGCCCGGTCGGCGAACAGCAGCACCGTGAGGAACCGGCGCGCGGCCGAGCCATCGTACGCCACACGCTCGGTGTTGTCCACGAACGGCACCGGGTCGGAAACTTCCTTGGGAACCGGGTTGATCTCGACGGGGCAGCCGAGGTCGCGTAGCCGTTGCGTCAGCTCCCCGTAGAGGTCCGCCACCGAACGGTCGGCGATCGGGAACCGGGCGGCGACGCCGTCCGCGGTCGCGACGCGGACCTGGTGGGCGACGAGGTCGATGTCGATCTGCAGCACGCGGGTGCCGATCGGCATCGGACCGGTGGTCAGTCCCTCGACGGTGACGGGCAACGCCACGTGCGCCCACTGCGGCTCGGGCGGTGCGAGCGCGAGACGGGTCTTGCCGACCATCTGGCTGAGCATGTGCAGGGTCGCGAGCGTCTCGCGCCACTCGTCGTACGCCAACTCCGGCCACGGCTGCCACCCTGGTGGGGTGACCACCTCCGTCGGGAGCGACAGCGGCGGCCGAGGCGGGAGTTGACTGGTCGGAATGGTCATCGCACCTCCAGGGGCCGCCGGTGACCGGCCGTCGGGGACCGACACGGTGCAGGCGCCGACACGGACCAGGCGAGTGTGTCAGTGCCTCGAGGAAACGGTCACCCCCACGGCTACCGTCGACCGCGCGGCGCGTGTGGGCGCGGCCGCGGGCCGGCTTGTGGCGACGAAAGGGAGGCTCTGATGGAAGGTGACGCGAGCGGCGAGTGGTACTGGTGCCTGCGGCACCGTGCCGTCGAACCCGTCGAGGGCTGCGCGAACGCGCACCGACTGGGTCCCTACGGGACGCGGGAGGAGGCGGCCCGCGCCCTGGAGACGGCGGCCGAACGGACCGCCGCCTGGGACGCGGACGACGCCCGTTGGCGCGATTGACGCGGCTGCGCGCTCAGCTCTCCTCGGGCGCAGCCACCGGCTGCGGTTGCGGCTCGGTCCTGCGCGGGCGCCGCGCCGTCGTCTTCGCCGTCGTCTTCGCCGGCGCGCTCGCCGCGTCGGACCGGGCGGCGGTCGCGCGCCGGGTCGTCCGCCGCCCGTTGCCCTCCACCGCGGCAGCGGCGCGCGACGCGGTCGTCTTCGCGGCCCGCGCGGCCGTCTTCTTCGCGGGTGCCGGCTGCTTCGGCTCCGTCTCGTCCACGAGAATCGCGTCGGCGGCGTTCTTGCGGAACGCGTTGAGGGCAGCCATCGCGCCGCGCTTGCTTTCGTAGGGCTCGGACGCCACGATGACCTGGCCGCGGGCGGAGAGCAGGCTGAAGCGGAACTTGCCGGTGCGGGTGTTTTTTTGGAGCAGCACCTTGGACGGCACGCCGACCTCCTCGGGGTTCGTGGTGGCGGTTCGTGGTGGTTAACCGTCAGTGTGTTCTCAGAGTGACACTGCGAAACCCGGTTACGCCAGGATCCGTCGCGCTTTTCGCCTGAACCGCGAGCAGTTCCGCCGCGGTGTGGCATGGCAGGCACACACAGGGCAAGGGGGCGCCCCAAAGAGTCCCGCTGCAAGATGTCCCCCCATGAGTGGGCTACCCGACGTCTCCGCGCTCCTCGTCGGCATCCTGGGCGGCACGGGTGACCAAGGCCGCGGTCTCGCACGCCGACTCGCGCTCGCCGGTCAGCGCGTCCTGATCGGGTCGCGCGACGCGTCCCGCGCCGCAGCGGCGGCGACCAGCCTCGGTGTCTCGGGCGTCGACGGAGCCGCCAACGCCGATGCCGCCGTTCGTTCCGACGTCGTCATCGTGGCGGTGCCGTGGGACGGGCACCGGGCGCTGATGGAGTCGCTCCCCGCGTCGCTGTCCGCGAAGATCGTTGTCGACTGCGTCAACCCGCTCGGGTTCGACAAGCAGGGCGCGTTCGCGGTGGACGTGCCCGAGGGCAGCGCGGCGCAGCAGGCGGCGGCGCTGTTGCCCGATGCGCGCGTCGTCGCCGCGTTCCATCACGTCTCGTCGGTGCTGCTGCTCGATCCGACGATCGAGCGCGTCGAGCAGGACGTGCTGGTGCTTGGGGACGACCGGGACGCGACGGACACGGTGCAGTCCCTCGCCGGGCGCATCCCCGGGATGCGCGGGGTGTACGCCGGCCGGCTGCGCAACGCGCGCCAGGTCGAGGCGTTGGCCGCGAACCTCATCTCGGTGAACCGCCGGTACAAGGCGCATGCGGGGCTGCGTGTCGCCGGGGTGTGACGACCAGGGAACGCCCGTGCCGCTGCCCGCGCCCGCACGCCGCATCGTTTCGCTGGTGCCGTCGCTCACCGAGACGGTCGCCTCGGTCGACGCGGCGTTGCTCGTCGGCGCCACCGACTGGTGTGTGGAGCCGCCGGGGCTCGACGTCGTGCGGGTGCGCGGCACGAAGAACCCCGACGTGCCCCGGATCGTGCAGCTGCGCCCCGACGTGGTGCTCGCCAACGAGGAGGAGAACCGCGCCGCCGACGTCGCGGCGCTGCGCGACGCCGGGGTGCCGGTGTGGGTGACCGACGTCCGCACGGTTCCCGATGCCCTTGCCGCGCTCGGTCGGATGCTCGCGGCCTGCGGCCTGCCGATCCCGCCCTGGTTGCAGGAGTCGGCCGCGGTGTGGGCCGCGCCGCGACGGCTCGACCCGGCGCGGCGCGTCGTCGTGCCGATCTGGCGGCGGCCGTGGATGGCGCTCGGCCGCGACACCTTCGCCGGGGACGTGCTCGCTCGGCTGGGGGCGCTCAACGTGCTCGCGGACGCGGCGGTGCGCTACCCGCGGATCGACCTCGCGGCATTGCCGTCGTACGACCTCGTGGTGCTGCCCGACGAGCCGTACCGCTTCACCGCAGGCGACGGGCCGGAGGCGTTCCCGGGGAAGCCGTGCGCGCTGGTGTCGGGGCGGCACCTGACGTGGTACGGCCCCTCGCTCGTCGAGGCCCCGTCGGTGTTGCTCGACCAGCTCGCCGCCGCGGGCTGAGCGTTTCCGGCTGGTTCTGCCTCCGGTTCCGCGGTCCCGGGAATTCGGGCACCGTCGGCGCGCCGCGCCTGCCAGCGCCTGCCGCGGTCCCGGAAATTCGGGCACCGTCGGCGCGCCGCCGAAATCGCGGGACCAGAGTGTTGGCGAGACTCGTTACCCACCCGTCGACGAGCCCTGGCGGCGGTGCTCCGACGAGTGCTCCGACGTCTGCACTGGGGACGACGACCCGGGTGCCCACACATGGCCGGAGGCAACGGGTTGGGCGTGAACACCGACGCGACCCTTGCGCGATGCGGGTCGAGGATCTCCTGCACCATCGTGGGCCGGTGCTTCACTGGCACGACCTAAAGCGGCACGTCACGACGCATGCAACGGTTCACGCGCTGCGGCACGGCGTGATCGAGCGCGTTTTTCCGTCCGTCTACGTCTGCTCGGGCCACGTCGGTGATCCGGAGGTGATGCTGCACGCCGCTGCTCGGTACGTTGGCGAGCGTGGTGCGTTCAGCCATCGCACGGGGCTGATGCTCCACGGTCTTGCCGTCGCGCACCCTGGCGATCGCATGCATGTCACCGTTGCCCGCGCGGTCCGCCTTCGGAGCAACGACCTGCTGTCCGTGCACCGCCGTGTGGCCGTCGGGCAGGTCACGACGCGTCGTGGCCTCCGTGTGCTCGATCTCGAGTGTTGCCTGGTCGACTGGTGGCGCGACGTGACCGGCGAGCAGCGGCGGGCTCCGGTCATCGACGCGTTGCGGGGGCGGCGCACCACGGGTGAGCGCCTGCTGCTGGCGGCCGCGTCGCTGCCACTGCGGTCCCGTACCGAACTCGAGCACCTCGTGGCGTTGGTCACCGGGGGATCGCACAGCGAGCTCGAGATCCGGGGGTATCTCGACGTGTTCGACGTCCCTGAGCTGCGGGGTCTCGTTCGCCAGTATCCGGTCCGCGTTGGAGCGACGACGTACTGGCTCGATCTCGCGGATGAGCGCTCCAAGACCACGATCGAGCTCGACGGGGCCGTGGCACACGGGTTGCCGGCCCAGCGGGAGCGCGACGTGCGGCGCGACGCGCGGCTGGCCGCTCTCGGGTGGCTGACCCTGCGCTTCACGCCGGAACGGCTGCGTCTTGATCGCGACGGGGTACGCCGCGAAACCATCGCGGCCATCGCTGCTCGCACTGTTAACCGTCCCGCGTGACGCCGGGTCGCCGGGTCAGGTCCCGTGGTTTCGGCGACGCGCCGGGGGTGCCCGAATTTCCGGACCACGGCGGGGGAGCCGGGCACGGCGGGGGAGCGGGGCGGCGGGACGGCGCCCGCCGCGGGTGCCGGTCGGTCAGTGGTAGCTGTGCTCCGCACCCGGGTAAGCGGCGGTCCGCACGTCCTCGGCGAAGCGGCGCGCCGCGTCGCCGAGCACCCCGCGCAGGTCGGCGTACTGCTTGACGAAGCGCGGCGGCTTGGGGTTCAGCCCGACCATGTCCTGCCACACGAGCACCTGCGCGTCGCAGTCGACGCCGGCACCGATCCCGACGGTGGGGATCGCGAGCGCGGCCGTGACCCGGGCGGCCAGCTCGGCCGGCACGACCTCGAGCACGACCGAGAACGCGCCGGCCGCCTCCAGCGTCTTCGCGTCGGCGAGCAGCTGCTCGCCCGCCTCGCCGCGCCCCTGCACGCGGTAGCCGCCGAAGGCGTGGACGCTCTGCGGGGTCAGCCCGAGGTGTGCCATCACAGGGATACCGGCTGCGAGCAGCGCTTCGACCTGCGGCACCACGCGCTGGCCCCCCTCGAGCTTCACGGCATGCGCGCCGCCCTCTTTCAGGAAGCGCGCCGCGGTTTCCAGCGCGAGAGGCACCGACGCCTGGTAGGACCCGAACGGCAGGTCGGCGACGACCATCGCCCGCGACGACGACCGGACGACCGCACGCACCAGCGGAATCAGCTCGTCGACGGTGACGGGGATCGTCGTGTCGTAGGCCAGGACGTTGTTGGCGGCGGAGTCGCCGACCAGCAGCACAGGAATGCCGGCCTCGTCGAAGATGGCCGCGGAGTACTGGTCGTACGCCGTCAGCATCGCCCAGCGCTCCCCGCGCTCCTTGGCGGCGGCGAGGTCGTGGACGGTGACGCGGCGGCGGATGGAGCCGCCGGACAGTGTGGACATGGGTGGAGCTCCCCTCTCGAGGCGCCGCGACGGCGTCCCCGGATAGACCCCCCGGTACTTACCCATGGTGACACCGGCCCACCGTGAATCCGGCGGCCGCGGTCAGCCCTCGGACGTCCCCGATGCCTGCTGGGTCGCCACCCGCGCCGGGTCCGTGGTGTGCGGGGCGACCAGCTCCCGCCACCGGGACGTGATCGGCAGCCGCCGGTCGCGCCCGAAGGCCCGCAGGGAGATCTTCGGGCCCGGCGGGTACTGCCGGCGCTTGTACTCCGCGGCGTCCACCATCCGGATCACGCGTTCGACGAGCGCCGGGTCGTGCCCGGCGGCCACCAGCGCGTCGCGGCCCAGGTCCTTCTCGATGTAGTCGTCGAGCAGCCGGTCGAGCTCGTCGTACGCCGGCAGCGAGTCGCTGTCCAGCTGCCCCGGGCGCAGTTCGGCCGACGGGGCCTTCTCGATGCTGCGCTGCGGAATCGGAGGGGTCGCCCCCTTCTCCTCAGCCACCCGGTTGCGCCAGCGTGCCAGCCGCCACACCAGCGTCTTCGGCACGTCCTTGATCGGGGCGAACCCGCCGGCGCTGTCGCCGTACAGCGTCGAATACCCGGTCGCCAGCTCGCTCTTGTTGCCCGTAGTCAGCACGAGGTGCCCGTGCTGGTTGGACAGCCCCATCAGCGTGGTCCCGCGCACCCGTGCCTGCAGGTTCTCGTGCGCCAGGCCGCTCAGCTGCAGCTGTCCCTCGTACGCGTCGACCATCGGCTTGATCGAAACCTCGTCGTAGGCGATCCCCTGCCGCCTCGCCAGCTCCTCGGCGTCCTCGAGGGAGTGCGCGGAGGAGTACGCCGAGGGCAGCGCGACGCCGTGCACCGCGGCGCCGCCGAGCGCGTCGACCGCGATCGTCGCGGTCAGCGCGGAGTCGATGCCGCCGGACAGGCCGAGGACCACGGACCGGAAGCCGTTCTTGCGGACGTAGTCGCGGGTGCCGGTGACGAGCGCGGCGTAGACCTCCGCCTCGTCGGACAGCCGGGGCGCGACGCCGGACGGGAGCGGCTCGTATGCCGGCACCGACGCGGACGTCAGCGTCACCCGTTCGACGAGCATGCCGGTGCCGTCCCCCGCGGGCAGCGTGCCGGTGCGGTCGTCACCGGCCGCCGGGAGGTCGAGGTCGGCGACGAGCAGTCCCTCCTCGAACTGCGGGGCGCGAGCGAGCAGTCGTCCGTCGGGGCCGACGACGAGCGAGTCGCCGTCGAACACCAACTCGTCCTGCCCGCCGACGAGGTTGACGTAGGCGAGCGCGGCGCCTGCCTCCCGCGCGCGGCGCCGCGCCAGCCTCAACCGCACGTCGTCCTTGTTGCGCTCGTACGGCGAGGCGTTCACGGTGACCACGAGTCCGGCGCTCGCGTGCCGGGCGACCCGAATCGGGCCGCCCTCCTGCCAGAGGTCCTCGCAGATCGCCACCGCCACGTCGACGCCGTGCAGGCGCACGAGCGGCAGGCGGTCTCCGCGGACGAAGTACCGGAACTCGTCGAACACCCCGTAGTTCGGCAGGTGGTGCTTGGCGTAGCGGGCCGCGACCCCGCCGCGCCACAGCACGGCCGCCGCGTTCTGCGGTTCCCCGGCGGGGCGGCCCACGCTGCCCTCACCCGGTCCCTGCGGGGCGGGGTGGGGGCAGCGGTCGAGGTAGCCGAGCACGACGGCGAGATCCCCGAGCCCCTCGGCCGCGAGCCGGCGTGCGGTGTCGGCGAGCGTGTCCAGGCTCGCGTCGACGAAGGACCGGCGCAGCACGAGATCCTCGGCGGGGTAGCCGGTGAGCGCCATCTCCGGTAACGCCACCAGGTGCGCCCGGCGCTGCGCGGCATGGTGGGCCCACCGCACGACCGCCTCCGCGTTCGCGCTGAGGTCGCCGACCGTCACATCGATCTGGGCGAGGGCGATGCGCAGCTGGGGCACGCGCGGCAGCGTAGCGAGCACGCGGCGATCCCCCGGGTGAGCGAATTCCGGACCGTCCGCAACAGCTCGATGCTGCTGGGCGCGCCGCCGACGTCAGCGTCGCGGGTCACCCCACGTCCTCGGCGGCCGGGGCGTCCTCGGCGTCCTCTACCGGGGCGGGCGGACGGCCGAGCGCGGTCGCGACCGCGGCGGCCACCACCGAGCGCGGGTCAGAGGCACGGTCGGCGTGCCGCCACGCGGCGTGCCCATCGGGTCGCACGAGCACCGCGCCCGCGGCACCGATCCCGTAGCGGTCGGCGATCACGCCGTTCACGTCGCGCACGTCCCTTCCGATGGTGACGGTCGCCAGCGGCAGCCCGGTGGCGGCGAGTTCGGCCGCGACGCGCCGCCACCGGTGCCCACCT
>DATGDX010000052.1:0-8586 GCA_035310665.1 Mycobacteriales bacterium
CGGACGTCCCCCGTGCGGCTGTCGTTCGCCACCGACGAGGTGCTCCTCGAGGCCGGCGGAGGCGACGAGGCGCAGGCGTCGGAGGCGCTGCCGGCCGAGTTCACCGGTGACCCCTTCACCATCGCGTTCAACCCGGGGTACCTGCTCGACGGGCTGTCCGCCCTCGGCTCAGAGGTCGCCCGCATGGTCTTCACCACCCCCGACAAGCCGGCGGTCCTCACGCTGGGGGGCGGGGGGCAGGACGACGGCGACTACCGGTACCTGCTCATGCCGGTGCGCCTGTTTTCCTGAGCGCTTCGCCGAGCGCTCACGCACGATCCGGTGACCACGGCGGACGACGGACGGGAGGCGGGAATGGATCTCGGGATGGTGGGGCTCGGCCGGATGGGCGGCAACATGGCCGACCGGCTGCGGGCCGCCGGCCACACCGTCGTCGGGTTCGACCACGCGCCCGGCCGCCGGGACGTGCACAGCCTGCGGGAGCTGGCCGACCGGCTCGCCCGCCCCCGCGCCGTGTGGGTGATGGTGCCTGCCGGCGAGGCCACGGACGAGACGCTCACCGCGCTCGGCGACCTGCTCGCCCCCGGCGACGTCGTCGTGGACGGCGGCAATTCACGGTGGACGGATTCGCAGCGGCACGCCGCGGACCTCGCCGCGCGCGGGATCCGGTTCCTCGACGCCGGGGTGAGCGGTGGTGTGTGGGGCCGGGAGAACGGCTACGCGCTGATGGTCGGCGGCGACCCCGACACGGTCCGCCGCCTGCAGCCGGTGTTCGAGGCGCTCAAGCCACCCGGGGATGAGGGGTTCGTGCACGCGGGCCCGGTGGGGGCCGGGCATTTCGCCAAGATGGTCCACAACGGGATCGAGTACGGCCTCATGCAGGCCTACGCCGAGGGCTACGAGCTGCTGGCGGCCCATCCGGCGCTGGTGACCGACGTGGAGGGGGTCGTCGCCAGCTGGCGAGAGGGCACGGTCATCCGCTCCTGGCTGCTCGACCTGCTCGTCCGTGCGCTCGAGGAGGATGCCCACCTCACCGAGCTGCGCGGCTATGTCCAGGACTCCGGCGAGGGCCGGTGGACGGTGCAGTCCGCGATCGCCGCGGCGGTGCCGCTGCCGGTCATCACCGCCGCCGTCTACGCCCGGTTCGTCTCCCGCCAGGACGACTCGCCCGCGATGCGCGTCGTCGCCGCGCTGCGCAACCAGTTCGGCGGCCACGCGATCCTGCGCGCCGAGGGGTCACCGGAGCTGGGGGCCGACGCCCCGGGCGCGGACACCGAGCCGCTCCCCGGGGAGGGCCGGTCCGGGGACGCCCGGCAGGGCTGAGGGTCGATGCACGTCGCGCACCTGTCGCTCGCCGACTTCCGGTCGTACGCCGCGCTCGACGTGGCGCTCGAGCCGGGCGTCGCGGTGTTCGTCGGGCCGAACGCGCAGGGGAAGACCAACCTCGTCGAGGCGGTCGGGTACGTCGCGACGCTCGGCAGCCACCGCGTCGCGCTCGACGCGCCGCTGGTCCGTCTCGGCGCCGAGCGCGGGGTCGTGCGAGCCGTGGTCGTCCGCGACGGGCGGCGCACCCTCGTGGAGATCGAGATCACCCCGGGCCGGGCGAACCGGGTCCGGCTCAACCGGGCGCCGCTGCCGCGCCCTCGCGACATGCTCGGCGTCCTGCGCACGGTGCTGTTCGCCCCCGAGGACATCGCGCTGGTGAAGGGCGACCCCGCCGAGCGGCGCCGATTCCTCGACGACCTGCTCGTCGCCCGCGCGCCCCGCCTCGCCGGCGTGCGTGCGGACTACGAGCGGGTGCTCAAGCAGCGCAACGCGTTGCTGAAGTCGGCCCGCGTCGTCGCGTCCCGGGCCGGGCCGCCGCGGGCGGGTGCGATAGGCACGCTCGACGTGTGGGACGCGCACCTGGCCAGGGCCGGCGCGGACCTGCTCGCCGCCCGGCTCGAGCTGCTCGACGCGGTCCGCCCGCTCGTCGACAAGGCCTACGACGCGGTGAGCCAGGGCGGTGGGCCCGCCGCCGCCGACTACCGCAGCTCCCTGGGCGAGGACGTGCCGCTGGTGGCCGACCGGGCCGCGCTGGCCGACGCCCTGCTGGCGGCGCTCGCCGCCGCCCGCGCGAGCGAGCTGGAGCGAGGGGTGACCCTGGTCGGGCCCCACCGGGACGATCTCGTGCTGCGGATCGGCGAGCTGCCGGCCCGCGGCTACGCGAGCCACGGCGAGGCGTGGTCGCTGGCGCTGGCGCTGCGGCTGGCGGCCTACGAGCTGCTCCGCGCCGACGGGGGCGACCCGGTGCTGGTGCTCGACGACGTGTTCGCCGAGCTCGACGACGGGCGGCGTGTCCGGCTCGCCGAGCTGGTGGCCCCGGCCGAGCAGGTGCTGGTCACCGCCGCGGTCCCGGACGACGTCCCCCGGCAGCTGGTCGGTGCCCGGTTCGAGGTCGCGGAGGGTCAGGTGCGGCGTGTCGGATGACGCGGCCCTGCCGGGCGGGGAGACGCTGCCGGGCGGGGAGACGCCTCCCACACCCGGCCCCAGCGGTGCCGACCTCGCCCGCGCCGCCCTGGCGCAGGCGAAGGCCGACGCGCGCGGGACCCGGTCCGGTGACCGGTGGGCCGCCCGCGACCCCCGCGGGTCCTCGGGCGCCGATTCCCGCGCGCCCGCGTCCCGGGACCCGGAGCGGTTCGGTGCGGCGATCCGCCGGCTGCTCGCCGAGCGCGGCTGGCAGACGCGGGCGGCGGTCGCGGGGGTCATGGCCCGGTGGGACGCGGTGGTCGGGCCCGAGGTCGCGGCGCACGCCCGGCCGGAGCGGTTCGCCGACGGGGAGTTGGTCGTGGTGGCCGACTCGACGGCTTGGGCTACCCAGCTGCGCCTGCTCGCCCGCCCGCTCGCCGCCCGGATCAACGCGGAGCTGGGGCCGGGCACGATCCGGTCGGTGAAGGTGCGCGGCCCGGAGGGGCCGAACTGGTCCGCGGGGCCCTGGCGCGTCCGCGGCCGCGGGACCCGCGACACCTACGGGTGACGTTCCCGATCCTCGCGCGGGGGTGCGTAGGGACCCCTCGGGGGTGCGGCGTTCGCCGCCCACCGAGGTCGTCAGGGCGCGTCTCGCCCCGTCCCAGTGCCGTGGAGCCGGTAGACTGAGGGTGGCACGCTCGGCGCGGGGTGCGCACCCCGTCGCCCGGGCGCCCGGCGGTCGACCCCGACCGCGACCCGTTCCGGCCCCCCGCGCCGCCGCAGTCCGCGGCACATGAGGGGTGCCCGAAGTGCCGTTCTCGGCGGGAGGAAGTCCGACCCGTGGCCTACGACGCCCGATCGATCACGGTTCTCGAGGGGTTGGAGGCGGTCCGCAAGCGCCCCGGGATGTACATCGGGTCGACCGGCGAGCGTGGGTTGCACCACCTCGTCTACGAGGTCGTGGACAACGCTGTCGACGAGGCGCTCGCCGGCTACTGCACCCGCATCGACGTCACGCTGCTCGCCGACGGCGGGGTGCGGGTCTGGGACAACGGCCGCGGCATCCCGGTCGACCGCCACCCCGTCGAGAAGCGGCCCGCCGTCGAGGTCGTGCTCACCACGCTGCACGCCGGGGGCAAGTTCGACGGGAAGTCCTACGCGGTGTCCGGCGGGTTGCACGGCGTCGGCGTCTCCGTCGTCAACGCCCTGGCCAGCCGGCTCGAGGTCGAGGTCCGCCGCGACGGCTTCGTCTGGACCCAGTCCTACCTGGGGGGCAAGCCGGCCGAGGCGCTGAAGCGGGGTGCCGCGACGCGGGAGACCGCGACCACGATCACCTTCTGGGCGGACCAATCGATCTTCGAGACGACGACGTACTCCTTCGAGACCCTCTCCCGCCGCCTTCAGGAGATGGCGTTCCTGAACAAGGGCCTCGCCATCAACCTGCGGGACGAGCGCGCGACGGCGGCGAACGGGGGGGAGCCGAAGGAGGTCGCCTACTGCTACAAGGGCGGCATCGAGGACTTCGTCCGCCACCTCAACGCGACCAAGGAGCCGATCCACAAGTCGGTCATCGCGTTCGGCGCCGAGGGGGACGGCATGGCGGTCGACGTCGCGATGCAGTGGAACGCGTCGTACGCCGAGTCGGTCTACACGTTCGCGAACACCATCAACACCCACGAGGGGGGCACCCACGAGGAGGGGTTCCGCTCCGCGCTGACCGGGATCGTCAACCGCTACGCCCGCGACCGCGGCCTGCTCAAGGAGAAGGACGAGAACCTCACCGGCGAGGACGTCCGCGAGGGCCTGACCGCGATCGTGTCGGTGAAGCTGGCGAACCCGCAGTTCGAGGGGCAGACCAAGACCAAGCTCGGCAACACCGAGGTCCGCTCGTTCGTGCAGACCGTGTGCAACGAGTGGCTGCGCGACTGGTTGGAGCGCAACCCGGGCGAGGCCAAGGACATCATCACGAAGGCGGCGCAGGCCGCGCGGGCGCGCATCGCCGCGCGGCACGCGCGGGAGCTGACCCGGCGCAAGGGGCTGCTGGAGGCGTCCAGCCTGCCGGGCAAGCTGTCGGACTGCCAGTCCACCGACCCGCGGGAGAGCGAGCTGTACGTCGTCGAGGGCGACTCGGCGGGCGGGTCGGCGAAGGGCGGGCGCAACCCCGGGTTCCAGGCCATCCTCCCGATCCGCGGGAAGATCCTGAACGTGGAGAAGGCCCGCATCGACCGGGTGCTGAAGAACAACGAGGTCCAGGCACTGATCACGGCGCTCGGCACCGGGATCCACGACGACTTCGACCTGTCCAAGCTCCGCTATCACAAGATCGTCCTGATGGCGGACGCCGACGTCGACGGCCAGCACATCCGCACGTTGCTGCTCACGCTGCTGTTCCGGTTCATGCGCCCGCTCATCGAGCACGGGCACGTCTTCCTCGCCCAGCCGCCGCTCTACAAGATCAAGTGGAACCGCCGCGGGGACGAGGTCGACTACGCCTACTCCGACCGGGAGCGGGACGGGCTCATCGAGCGGGGCATCGAGGCCGGGCGCGGCGACCCGCGCAAGCACGACGGGATCCAGCGGTTCAAGGGCCTCGGCGAGATGAACGCCCAGGAGCTGTGGGACACCACGATGGACCCGGCGAAGCGGGTGCTGCTGCAGGTCACCCTGGATGACGCGGCGACCGCCGACGAGTTGTTCAGCGTGCTCATGGGCGAGGACGTCGACGCCCGCCGCTCGTTCATCACCCGCAACGCCAAGGACGTCCGCTTCCTCGACATCTGATCCCGCCCCGCCGCCGCGGGGCCGCCATGGATCGAAGGGTCTGACCGCGTGGTAGACACCACCCCCCCGCCGCCCGGGGACCGCATCGAGCCGATCGGGCTCGAGGTGGAGATGCAGCGCTCGTACCTCGACTACGCGATGAGCGTGATCGTCGGGCGGGCGCTGCCGGACGTGCGCGACGGGCTCAAGCCCGTGCACCGGCGCGTCCTCTACGCGATGTACGACGGGGGCTACCGGCCGGACCGCGGCTACTTCAAGTGCGCGCGCGTGGTCGGGGACGTCATGGGCAACTACCACCCGCACGGCGACTCCGCGATCTACGACACCCTCGTCCGGCTCGCCCAGCCGTGGTCGCTGCGCTACCCGCTCGTCGACGGCAACGGCAACTTCGGCTCGCCGGGCAACGACCCGGCGGCCGCGATGCGGTACACCGAGTGCCGGTTGGCCCCGCTCGCGATGGAGATGCTGCGCGACATCGGCGAGGACACCGTCGACTTCGCGCCGAACTACGACGGGCGCTCCCTCGAGCCGGTCATCCTGCCCAGCCGGCTGCCGAACCTGCTCGTCAACGGCTCGTCCGGGATCGCGGTCGGGATGGCGACCAACATCCCGCCGCACAACCTGCGCGAGGTGGCGGCGGGGGTGCAGTGGCACCTCGAGCACCCGGACGCCACGGAGGACGAGCTGCTGGCGGCCCTCCTCGAGCGCGTGCACGGGCCCGACTTCCCGACCGGCGCGCTCGTCGTGGGCCGGTCGGGGATCGAGGAGGCCTACCGCACCGGCCGCGGAGCGATCACCATGCGGGCGGTCGTGGACATCGACACCGACGCCAAGGGCCGCACGATCCTGGTCGTCACCGAACTCCCCTACCAGGTCAACCCCGACAACCTCGCCTTGAAGATCGCCGAACTGGTCCGCGACGGCCGGATCGGCGGCATCGCCGACGTCCGCGACGAGTCGAGCGCGCGCACCGGGCAGCGGCTCGTCATCGTCCTCAAGCGCGACGCGGTCGCCAAGGTCGTGCTGAACAACCTGTACAAGCACACCCAGCTGCAGGACACGTTCGGCGCGAACATGCTCGCCCTCGTCGACGGCGTGCCGCGCACGCTGCGGCTCGACGAGTTCGTGCGCCACTACGTCGCCCACCAGATCGAGGTCGTCGTCCGGCGCACCCGCTACCGGTTGCGCAAGGCCGAGGAGCGCGCTCACCTGCTGCGCGCGCTGCTCAAGGCCCTCGACCGGCTGGACGAGGTGATCGCGCTGATCCGCGGCAGCGAGTCGGCCGCGGTGGCGCAGGAGGGCCTGATGCGCCTGCTCGACATCGACGAGGTGCAGGCACGGGCGATCCTCGACATGCAGCTGCGCCGGCTGGCCGCGCTCGAGCGCCAGCAGCTCGTCGACGAGTACGACGAGTTGATGGCGAAGATCACCGATCTGCAGGACATCCTGGCCAACCCGGATCGGCAGCGGCGGGTGATCGGTGAGGAGCTCGCCGCGGTGGTCGACAAGTTCGGCGACGAGCGGCGGACCCGGGTGGTGCCCTACGACGGGGAGGTCAGCGTCGAGGACCTCATCGCCGAGGAGGACGTGGTCGTCACGATCACGCGGGGGGGCTACGCCAAGCGCACCAAGACCGACCTGTACCGCTCGCAGCGGCGGGGGGGCAAGGGCGTGCAGGGCGCCCAGCTCAAGCAGGACGACATCGTCGAGCACTTCTTCATCACCACGACGCACCACTGGCTGCTGTTCTTCACGAACAAGGGGCGGGTCTACCGCGCGAAGGCGCACGAGCTGCCGGAGACCAACCGCGCGGCGCGCGGGCAGCACGTCGCGAACATCCTCGCGTTCGCCCCGGACGAGCGCATCGCGGAGGTCATCGCGCTCAAGGACTACGACATCGCGCCGTACCTCGTGCTCGCCACCAAGCAGGGCCTGGTGAAGAAGACCGCCCTCACCGAGTTCGACTCCAACCGCTCCGGGGGCATCGTCGCCATCAACCTCCGCGACGACGACGAGCTCATCGACGCGCGGCTCATCGGCCCGGACGACGACCTGATCCTCGTCAGCCGGCAGGCCCAGGCGATCCGGTTCCACGCCGACGACGACACGCTGCGGCCGATGGGCCGGGCGACAAGCGGCGTGATCGGGATGCGGTTCGCCGGCGACGACGAGCTGCTCGCGATGGAGGCGGTGCGCGACGACAACGGCGACCTGCTCGTCGCCACCGACGGGGGGTTCGCGAAGAAGACCCGGCTCGCGGAGTACGCCGCCCAGGGACGCGGCGGCAAGGGCGTGCTGACCGCGAAGCTGGTCTCGACGCGCGGCGGGCTGGTCGGGGCGCTCGTCGTGACCGACGACACGGAGGTTTTCGCGATCACGTCGTCGGGGTCGATCATCCGGACCTCGGCGCGTAACGTGCGGCGCGCGGGGCGGCAGACGATGGGCGTCA
Organism: Mycobacteriales bacterium; assembly: GCA_035310665.1. Lineage (GTDB taxonomy): Bacteria > Actinomycetota > Actinomycetes > DATGDX01 > DATGDX01 > DATGDX01. The sequence continues at coordinate 7,679 of DATGDX010000052.1, forward strand.
AGCTCATCGACCTGGCGAACGGGGACAGCGTCGTCGCGGTCACCCGTAACGTGGAGGCCGAGGACGAGCGCGCGCTGGGGGAGCAGGGATGACGCGATCCGAGTACGGGTGGAGGCCGGGCGAGCGGCCGGCGGTCGTCGACCTCACCGGAGAACCGCGGGCGGCCGCGCCGCTGCCCCAGGGTGGGGTCCCGTCCCCCGCCTGGCCCGCGCCGCGGCCCACGCGGCTGACCCGGCTGCGGCTGACCCAGGTCGACCCGTGGTCGGTCTTCCGGATCGCGCTCGTGGTCTCGCTGGTGCTGCTCGTCGTCGGCGTCGCCGCGGTCCTCACGCTCTACACCGCGCTCGAGGGGCTGGGCGTGTTCGACGTCGTCAACCGGACCCTCACCGACCTCACGGGCGGCACCGGGGGCTCGCCGTGGCAACTGCTGCTCTCCCCCGGCCGGGTGCTCGTCGTGACCGTGCTCATCGGGTTCGTCGACGTCGTGCTGATCACCGCGCTGGTCACCCTGTCCGCGGTCGGCTACAACCTGATCTCGAGCCTCGTCGGCGGGCTCGAGGTGACGGTCACGGAGACCGACTGAGCGGGGTGGGGCGCCGGATGCGGTAGCGTTGCGCGGGACCGGGGCCTGTAGCTCAGCCGGTTAGAGCGCATCCCTGATAAGGATGAGGCCGCTGGTTCAAGTCCAGCCAGGCCCACCCGGCGATCCGTCAGGAGCGTGGTCGTGAAGAAGTTGCTCGTCCTCGGGCTCGCCGTGCTCGGCGGCGCGGTGGCGGTTCGGCGCATGTCCGCGAACCGGGCCGAGCAGGACCTGTGGCACCAGGCGACGACCGCCCGGGACTTCCAGACGGGGGCCGCCCCCGGGGCGTAGCCCCGCACCGCCCCCGACCCGCGGATCTCACCGAACC
>DATGDX010000053.1:0-20238 GCA_035310665.1 Mycobacteriales bacterium
CCGCGATCGCCGGCCTCGCCGCGCGGCTCGCGGGAATCCCGGAAACGCCGGGCCGTCGCCACCGCCGCCCCCGCCGTGCCGCCGGGTGACCCTCCGGCACCCCCTTGTCACGGTCACCGCGCGAACCGCGTTCCGCTGGCACGTGCTGGGGCAAAACCGGCGTATGGCGGCTCGCGTCCGGGCGCTTCTCGTGGACTGGGGTGGTGTGCTGACGACCGATTTGCAGGACGCCATGGGTTCGTGGTGCGAAACCGACCGGATCGACTACGCACTGTTCCAGCGGGTGCTCAGCGACTGGCTCGGTGAGTCGTTCGGCGAGGAGGCCCGCGTCAACCCGGTCCACGCCCTGGAACGCGGCGAGATGCTGGTGCCGCACTTCGAGGCGGAGCTGGCCTGGCGCCTGCGGACGGTGGACGAGCGGCCGGTCGAGCCGGAGGGATTGGTCGACCGGATGTTCGCCGGGTTCCGGCACCGTCCCGAGATGCACCGGGTCGTCCGGCGCGTGCGGCGCGCTGGACGCAAGACCGGGCTGGTGTCGAACTCCTGGGGCAACGACTACCCGCGGGAGAGCTGGGCGGAGCTGTTCGACGTCGTCGTCATCTCGGGCGAGGTGGGCATGCGCAAACCGGAGCCGCGGATCTACCTGCACGCGGCGGCGGCGCTCGGGGTCGAGCCGCAGGAGTGCGTGTTCGTCGACGACCTCGCGTCGAACGTCGAGGGCGCCGCGGAGGTGGGGATGATCGCCGTACACCACCGCACTCTCGAGGCGACCGTCGCCGAGCTCGAAACCCTGTTCGCCCTGCGCCTGCGCTGACCTCGCCCGTCCGGCCGCCGTCGACACCGACGTTGACGTTTGTGCGGCCTGACCCGGCAGCCGGGCAGCAGAAACATCAAGATCGGCGGGAGGGGGGCGGGAGGGCTCGGCGCGGGGGAGGGTCAGCTGCCGACCCGCTCCCAGCCGCGGCGCGGCGCGCGGGCGCCGAGCCGCGGGGTGCGCGAGCGGTAGACGATGTACGGCCGCCACAGGTAGCCGATCGGAGCGCTGAAGGCGTGCACGAGCCGGGTGAACGGCCACATGGCGAAGAGCACCCACGCGGCCAGCGCGTGCAGCTGGAAGCCGAGCGGCGTCACCGTCATCAGCTCGGGCCGCGGGCGGAAGTAGAAGATCGACCGGAACCAGGGCGCGACAGTCTCCCGGTAGTCGTGCGGGTGGCCGGTGAGGTTGCCCAGCACGGTCGTGCCCAGCCCCAGCAGGATGACGACGGCGAGCACGGCGTACATGGCCTTGTCGTTCGCGGTCGTCGCGCTGAACACCGGCCCCACGGTGCGCCGCCGGTAGATGAGGATCGCCATGCCGAGGACCGTGCCGAACCCGGCGAGCACCCCGAGCGTGACCGCCAGGAGGTGGTAGACGGTTTCGGGAACTCCGACCGCCTCGGTCCACGACTTGGGCACCAGGATGCCGATCACGTGCCCGCCGAGGGCGGCGAGGATGCCGAAGTGGAACAGCGGGCTGCCCCAGCGCTGCAGCCGCTTCTCGTACAGCTGCGACGAGCGGGTCGTCCAGCCGAACTTGTCGTAGTGGTAGCGCCAGACGTGGCCGACGACGAACACCGTGATCGCGACGTACGGCACGATCACCCAGAGGGCGACATCGAGGCCGCTCACCGCCCCGCCCCCCTCGTCGCGGCCCCCGTCGTCGTCCCCATCGCCTCGGGTGGGGCGAACGCCTCGCCGCCGTAGGGGTCGAGACCGACCTCCTCCGTCGGCGGCCCCGACCGGGCGAGCCGCAGCACCGCCTCGCGGTTGCGCGCGTCGACCTCGGGCAGGGTGGCGCCGACCGCGACGAGAACGTCGGCGTACGGCGACCCCGCCTCCTGCAGCGACAGGCGCAGCAGCTCCAGACCGGCGCGGTGCTCGCGCAGCAGCCGGTCGCCGGAGTCGGGGTCCCCCGTCGCGGCGAACTCGAGCACCACTGCCAGGTGGTCGGGGAGCTCGCTCTCGACCGGGTCCATCCCGGCGGCGCGGTAGGCCCGCGTGAACCGCAGCAGCGCCAGGCCGCGGCGGCGGGTGTCGCCGTGGGTGTAGTAGGTCAGGTAGAGGCAGCAGCGCCGGCGCAGGTCGAACGTCTCCACGTAGTCGGCGCGCAGCCGCTCCGGCGGTGTCCCGGCGAGGTGCTCGAGCATCCGGGACAGCGGCGCCGCCGCGGCCGGGCGCAGCCCGGCGACGGCGGCGCGCAGCAGCGGCAACCGGGCGAGCAGCTCGTCGTCGGGGTAGCCGAGCAGCAGCGAGGCGACCTGGTGGACGACGCGGCGCTGGTGAACGGGGAGGGGCTGGCGCAGGGGCAGGGGGGTTCTCACGGCTTCGGCTCCACCTCGCCACGCGGGTCGCCGCCCTCCGCGGCGGCATCCGGCACGGTGCGTTCCCCCGGGCGCGGGGGGAACAGCCCCGGCGGGGCGCCCTTCGCGTCCCAGGTCAGCAGGTTGACCCGCTGCGCCTTGTTCTCCGGCGAGGCGAGCGTGTCCGTCGTCTGCCGCTGCCGCAGCCCGTGGAACTCCTCGACCGCGATGGGGGTCGCGCCGCCGGAGCTCTCCCCGAACGGTCCCCAGCCGCCCATGCCCGGCCCGCCCGAGTAGTCCAGGCTGCACGCGTACTCGTCCGGGCCCGCGGTCATCTCCGCGTGCGCCGGCGGGATCACGTAGCGCTCGTCGTACTTCGCGACGGCCAGCAGCCGGTACATGTCCTCGATCTTGGCCCCGGTCATCCCGACCGACGCGGCGATCGACTCGTCCCCCGGGCGGCCCAGGTTCAGGTCGCGCATGTACGCGCGCATCGCCGCGAGCCGGCGCAGCACGAAGCTGACCCGAGTGGTGTCGCCGGCGGTGAACAGCTCGGCGAGGTACTCGACCGGGATGCGCAGCGACTCGATCGCGCCGAACAGGTTGCCGGCGTCCTCGCCGTCGTGGCCGGTGCCGGTCAACGCCTCGACGACCGGGGACAGCGGCGGGATGTACCAGACCATCGGCAGCGTGCGGAACTCCGGGTGCAACGGCAGCGCGAGCTGGTAGGTGTCGATGAGGGCCCAGACCGGGGAGCGCTGCGCCGCCTGCACCCAGTCGAACGGCACCCCCGCCTGCCGCGCGGCCGCGACGACCGCCGGGTCGTGCGGGTCGAGCAGCACCGACCGCTGCGCGTCGTAGAGGTCGCGCGGGTCGCTGACCGACGCGGCGGAGAGCACGCGGTCCGCGTCGTAGAGCACGACTCCGATGTACCGCAACCGCCCGACGCACGTCTCCGAGCACACCGTCGGGAGGCCCACCTCGACGCGTGGAAAGCAGAACGTGCACTTTTCGGCCTTGCCGGTGCGGTGGTTGAAGTAGACCTTCTTGTACGGGCAGCCGGTGACGCACATCCGCCAGCAGCGGCAGCGGTCCTGGTCGACGAGGACGATCCCGTCCTCGGAGCGCTTGTAGATGGCGCCGGAGGGGCAGGAGGCGGCGCACGACGGATTGATGCAGTGCTCGCAGATCCGCGGCAGGTAGAACATATAGGTCTGCTCGAACTCGAGCTTGACCTTCTCCGAAATCGACGAAAGCACCGGGTCGTCGTGCGTGAGCCGCGGCGCGCCGCCGAGGTCGTCGTCCCAGTTCGCGCTCCAGGAGATTTTCATGTCCTTGCCGGACAGCAGCGACTTCGGCCGCGCCACCGGCGTGTGCTCCTGCAGCGGCGCGTTGACGAGCGTGTCGTAGTCGTAGGTCCAGGGCTCGTAGTAGTCGTCGATGGACGGCTGCACCGGGTTGGAGAAAATCGTGAGCAGGCGCTTGAGCCGGCTGCCGGTGCGCAGCCGCAGCCGCCCGCGCCGGAGCTCCCAGCCGCCCTTCCACCGCTCCTGGTCCTCGTACGTGCGCGGGTAGCCCTGCCCGGGGCGGGTCTCCACGTTGTTGAACCAGACGTACTCGACACCCGTGCGGTTGGTCCACGCCTGCTTGCAGGTCACCGAGCAGGTGTGGCAGCCGATGCACTTGTCGAGGTTCATGACCATGCCCATCTGGGCCATCAGACGCATCAGTACACGACCTCCTGCGAGCGGCGCCGGAGCACGGTGACCTCGTCGCGCTGGTTCCCGGTGGGGCCGAGGTAGTTGAACGCGAACGACAGCTGCGCGTAGCCGCCGATGAGGTGCGACGGCTTGATGAGCAAGCGGGTCAGCGAGTTGTGGATGCCGCCTCGCCGGCCGCTCGTCTCGGCCCGCGGGACGTCGATGAGCCGGTCCTGGGCGTGGTGCATGAACACGGTGCCCTGGGGCATCCGGTGCGACACGATCGCGCGGGCGACGACCACGCCGTTGCGGTTGTAGGCCTCGATCCAGTCGTTGTCCCGGACGCCGAGGGTGGCGGCGTCCCGGTCGGACATCCAGATCACGGGGCCGCCGCGGGACAGCGAGAGCATGAACAGGTTGTCCTGGTACTCGGAGTGGATGGACCACTTGTTGTGCGGCGTGAGGTACCGCACGGTGATTTCCATCCCGTCGAGAGCGCTGTCGCCGGCCTCGCCGAGCCGCCGCTCGCCGAACATCTCGCTCATCGACAACGGGGGCCGGAAGACCGGCAGCGCCTCGCCGATCTCGTGCATCCAGTCGTGGTCGAGGAAGAAGTGCTGCCGCCCGGTCAGCGTGTGCCACGGCTTGAGCCGCTCGACGTTCACCGTGAACGGCGAGTAGCGCCGCCCGCCGGTCTCGCTCCCCGACCACTCCGGTGACGTGATCACGGGCACCGGGCGGGCCTGGGTGTCCGCGAACGTGATCTGCAGGCCCTTGTGCTCGGCGGCGAGGTCCGCCAGGCGCATCCCGGTGCGCCGCTCCAGCGCCTCGAACCCGTGCGTGGCCAGCCGCCCGTTGGTCGTGCCCGACAGCGCGAGGATCGCCTCGCACATCATCTGGTCGCGGGCCAGCGAGGGCCGCCCGCGGGCGACCCCGTCGCGGACCGTGCCGTTCTTGTGCCGCAGGTAGTCGACCTCTTGGTCCGGGACGAAGGTGACGGCCTTGGTCGTCGTCCCCAGGGACTCGACGAGCGGCCCCAGCGCGGCGAGCTGCGTCGCGACCGCCGGGAAGTCGCGCTCGACGACGACCAGCTTGGGCATCGTCACGCCCGGGACCGGCGGGCACTCACCGGTTCGCCAGTCGCGGACCACCCCGCCCGGGGTGGCGGTCTCGTCCGGGGTGTCGTGCAGCAGCGGCGCCGCGACCAGGTCCTGGCACACCCCGAGGTGGGTCGCGGCGAGGCGGCTGAACGCGCGGGCGATCGCCGAGAACGCGTCGAAGTCCGTCCGGGTTTCCCACGGCGGCGCGATCGCCGGGTTGAACGCGTGCACGAAGGGGTGCATGTCCGTGGAGTTCAGGTCGTGCTTCTCGTACCACGTCGCCGCCGGGAGCACGACGTCGGCGAACAGGGTCGTGCTCGTCATCCGGAAGTCGAGTGCGAGCAGCAGGTCGAGCTTCCCGGTCGGCGCCTCGTCGCGCCACACCACGTCCGTCGGCCGCAGATCCGGGGCGGCCTCGTCGGCCCGGACCGCGGCGTCGGTGCCGAGCAGGTGCTTGAGGAAGTACTCGTTGCCCTTCGCCGAGGACCCGAGCAGGTTGGCCCGCCACACGGTCAGCACCCGCGGGAAGTTCTCCGGGGCGTCGGGGTCCTCGCAGGCGAACCGCAGCCGGCCCACGGCCAGCTCGTCGACGACGTACGCCGCCGGGTCCCGGCCCCGCGCGGTCGCCTCGTCCACGACGTCGAGCGGGTTGCGGTCGAACTGCGGGTACGACGGCATCCATCCGAGGCGGGCCGAGTGGGCGACGAGGTCGGCGATCGTCTTCCCCCGGAACCGCCCCGCGGCGAGCGGCGAGGCGTGCAGGTCGGCGGTGAAGTGGTCGTAGCGCCACTGGTCGGTGTGCAGGTACCAGTACGAGGTCTGGACCATCTGCCGTGGCGGGCGCACCCAGTCGAGGGCGAAGGCCATCGTCGCCCAGCCCGTCAGCGGCCGGCACTTCTCCTGCCCGACGTAGTGCGCCCAGCCGCCGCCGTTGACGCCCTGGCAGCCGGTGAGGGTGGTGAGGGCGAGGAACGAGCGGTACGTCGCGTCGGCGTGGAACCAGTGGTTGACGCCGGCCCCCATGATGATCATGGACCGCCCGCGGGACTCCTCGGCGGTGCGGGCGAACTCCCGGCCGATCCTGACCGCCGCCCGCGCCGGGACACCGGTGATCTCCTCCTGCCAGGCGGGGGTGCAGGGAGCGGGGTCGTCGAACGAGGCGGGCCACTCCCCGGGCAGCCCCGCCCGCGCGACGCCGTACTGCGCGAGCACCAGGTCGAACACCGTCGTGACCCGGTGCCCGCCGACCCGGCGGACCGGCACCCCGCGGCGCAGCACGCCCCCACCACCGTCGGGACTGTCGAACCGCGGCAGCAGCACGGGCACCGCGTCGCCCGCAGCCGGGTCGTAGAGCGACAACCGGGGCTGGATGCCCTGCAGGTCGAGGTTCCACCGGCCCAGGCCGCTGTCGGTGAACCGGAAGCCGAGCGAGCCGTTCGGGACCGCGGGCTCCCGTGTCGCGTCGTCGTACAGCACCGTCTTGAACCGCGCGCCGTCCCCGGTGTAGCCGAGGTCGGCGGCGGTGAGGAACTTGTCGGGGACGAAGGCGTCGCCGTGCTCGCGCAGCGTGACCAGGAACGGCAGGTCGCTGTAGCGCGTGACGTAGTCGACGAAGTAGGGGACCTGCCGGTCGACGAAGAACTCCTTGAGCACGACGTGCGTCATCGCCGTGGCCAGGGCGGCGTCGGTCCCCGGATGCGGGTGCAGCCACTGGTCGGCGAACTTCACGTTGTCCGCATAGTCGGGGGAGACGACGACGACCTTCTGCCCCCGGTACCGCGCCTCGGCCATGTAGTGCGCGTCCGGCGTCCGGGTGACGGGGACGTTGGAGCCCCACATGACGAGGTACGCGGCGTCCCACCAGTCGGCCGACTCGGGCACGTCGGTCTGGTCGCCGAAGACCTGCGGCGAGGCGACGGGCAGGTCGGCGTACCAGTCGTAGAACGACAGCATCACGCCGCCGACGAGGCTGACGAACCGCGCCCCGATCGCGTGGGACACCATCGACATGGCCGGGATCGGCGAAAAACCGGCGACGCGGTCCGGGCCCCACGCCTTGATGGTGTGCACGTGCGCGGCGGCCACCATCTCGACGGCCTCGTCCCAGGTGGCCCGGACGAAGCCGCCCTTGCCCCGGGTCGCCTTGTAGGCGCGCGCCCGCTGCGGGTCGCCGACGATGTCCGCCCACGCGAGCACCGGGTCGCCGAGGCGGTCCTTGGCCTCGCGGTACATCGTGAGCAGTGGCCCCCGGATGTAGGGGTAGCGCACGCGGGTCGGCGAGTACGTGTACCAGGAGAACGCGGCGCCCCGGGGGCAGCCGCGCGGCTCGTACTCCGGGCGGTCGGGGCCCACTGAGGGGTAGTCGGTCTGCTGCGCCTCCCAGGTGATGATCCCGTCCTTGACGTAGACCTTCCACGAGCACGAGCCGGTGCAGTTGACGCCGTGCGTGGACCGCACGACCTTGTCGTGGCTCCAGCGGTCGCGATAGAAGGTGTCGGCCTCGCGGCCGCCGGCCTTGTACAGGGCGCGCAGGTCGTCGGACACCTCGCGCTTGTTGAAGAACCGGCGGGTCCGCAGCAGCGCCTCGGTGATGTCGCCGTCGAGCCCCGGGGTCCCGGGCTCCGAGGTGGGGGGGCGCGTGGGGGTCGCCATGGGCGCGGGCCTCCTCGGGTCGACCGCGCACATCCTGCCCACCGCGGGCGCCCACCGCTACCAACCGTTCACGACGTCCCTCGCGGTCCCGATCCGGCCGCGTCCGGAGGCGTCCGAGACACCGCCTCACGTCGGGGGCGTCTGGCACGTTTGCGTGGTGTGAGCCAGGAACCGTTCGAGGCGGTCGTGGAGCGGCACGGGCCGACCGTGCTGCGGGTGTGCCGCGCGGTCGTGGGCCCGGACGGCGCCGACGACGCCTGGTCGGAGACGTTCCTGTCCGCGCTGCGGGCCTACCCGCGGCTGCCCGCGGGCAGCAACGTCGAGGCCTGGCTGGTCGCGATCGCCCACCGCAAGGGGATCGACGAGCTGCGCGCCCGGGCCCGGCGGGCCGTTCCGACCGGGGACGTGCCCGAGTGGGCGACCACCGGCGGGGTTCCCGGCGGGTGGGAGTGCGAGCTGTGGTCCGCGCTGCGGGAACTGCCGCTGCGGCAACGGCAGACGGTCGCCTACCACTACCTGGCCGGCCTGCCCTACGCCGCCGTCGCCGAGATCGTGGGCGGCACCCCGGCGGCGGCCCGCCGGGCCGCCGCCGACGGCGTCGCCCGGCTGCGCCGGATGCTGCAGGACACCCCGGGGGGACACCCGGCGGGTCGCGCGGAGGGAGAGATGTCATGACGGAGGGCCATGGTGGTGACCTGTTCGCCACGCTGCCGCGCCGCGACGAGGACGCTCACCGCCGGCTGCACGCCCGGTTGGCGGCCGCGGCGGCCGAGGCCGGGATTCTCGATGTCGCCTACCGGACCGTCGACTCGCCGATCGGCCACCTGCTGGTGGCGGCGACGGGTGACGGCCTGGTTCGGGTGGCCTTCGCGGTCGAGGACCACGAGCGGGTGCTGGACCGGCTGGGCCGCACCGTCAGCCCGCGGGTGCTGCGTGCCCCGGCCCGTCTCGACGCCGTGGCGCGCCAGCTCGAGGAGTACTTCGCGCGGCGGCGCACCCGGTTCGACCTGCCGCTCGACCTGCGGCTGGCCACCGGGTTCCGTCGAGAGGTGCTGACCCGGCTGCCCGCCATCCCCTACGGCACCACCGCCAGCTACGCCACGCTCGCCGCCGCGGCCGGCAACCCGCGGGCCGTGCGCGCCGTGGGGACGGCGTGCGCGACCAACCCGCTGCCGGTCGTCGTGCCGTGCCACCGCGTCGTGCGCAGCGACGGCACGATCGGCGGCTACCTCGGGGGCGTCGCGGCCAAGTGGGCGCTGCTCGCGCTCGAGGGCGCGGCCGACCCGGGCGGGCCCGCGCGGTCGAGCGATCAGCCGGCGAACAACAGCAGCAACCCGCCGATGGTGTAGCCGACCATGAGCAGCAGCAGCGGCAGCTGCCCGCGCACCGCGTCGCGCCGGGCGAACAGCGACACCGCGCGGTCGTGCGCGGCGACCACTCCGAGCATGTGCCCGGTGACCACGGCGACGACCTGGGTGCCGGCGATGAACGCGGGTGTGAGGATCGAGTAGTCGACCCCCCGGCCGCCGGTGCCCAGCAGGTCCGCGCCGGTGCCGAGGGGGTCCGAGAGCAGCACGAACGCGTGCTGGCCCTCGAACACGAGCAGCGAGAAGTAGTGGGCGACGGCGTAACCGACGACGATGGGCACGATCGAGTGGGCGAAGGCCCCCGGCAGCGACCGCCAGCCCGGTCGCCGATCCGGCTCGCCGAGCCGCCCCGCCGCCGCGACCGCGGCCGAGTAGGTCAGCGCGACGACGCCCATCATCCCGAACAGCCCGAGTGTGCCGAGCAGCACCGGGGGCAGCGGCCCGTCCTGCGTGAGCCGCGCCCAGAACGGCGCGTTGGACATCCCGTCGTACGCCGTCGAGCCGAGCAGGACCGCCACCACCGGCACCAGCCCGGGGGCGATCGGGGTTGCGGCGAGCCCGTCGAGCGGGTTGCGCAGCACGACCCGCCCGTCGGCGCGCCGGCCGACCGGCGCGAGGCGGCCGACGAGCGACGAGTAGACCTCGAAGCCGTCTCCCTTGTCGAACCACCGGGACCCGTAGAAGGCCGCGGCGAGCAGGTGCGCCCCCGCGTACACCCCGAAAAACGTGCGCAGAGTGCCGAGCGAGGTGCGGTCGGGCGCGACGAGCTCCATCCATGCGAACGCGGCGAGGCCGGCCGCGGCGGGCCAGTACCCGATCCCGTCGGGCAGCGGCCGCAGCCCCTCGTGGGGCTTGGTGCCCATCAGCCCGGCGATCCCCCTGTGCACGGCACGCAGCGGGTTGAGGGCGCGCCACACCGGCCCGAACAGCAGTGAGGCGGGGACCAGGCCGACCCAGAACAGCACGTAGACGACGGACGCCATGGGGTTGAGCGCGCTGTCCGGTCCGACAAGCGCGGCGGCCGCGACGTACGCCGTCGCGACCACCCCGACCGTCTGCAGCAGCCGGCGCGGCACCGGTCCGTCGGCGACCCGCTGCACCGCGGCGGGCAGGGGGCGCCCGGCGAGGCTGCCGCGCAGCACCGGCGTCCGCCACAGCACCGCGAGTGCCGCGAACGACACGACCAGCGTCACCGCGGCCCCGGTGACGGCCAGGGTGAAGGGGATCGGCAGGTCCTGGCGGCCGCCGATGCCGTGCGCGACGAGCATGCCGCCGCTCTAGGTGATCACGAGCTGAACGAGCTGCTTCTGCGCCTTCTCCAGCTCCACCTCGGCGAGCCCGGCCACGTCGGCGGTGAACTGGAGGGTGGCCGTGCCACCGGCGGGAATCTCACGCTTGAGGTCGTAGAGATGCACGTGTATCTCGTCGGCGCGGTCGCTCGTGACCGTGAGCCGAACCTGCTGGCCCTGCCGCACGTCGACCCGGTCCGGCGGCGGCTCGACGCGTCCGCCGGTCACCCGGATCGTGATCTGCCGGACCGCGGCCTCCCCCGGGCTCTGCGCCGGGCCCTGCCCCGGGCTGGTCACCGCGGGCGGGGTCCCCTCGGACTGCGAGCCGCTCGGCTGGCCACCGCCGCACGCCGCGGCGGTGACGGTCAACGCGGTGACCGCGAGCACGGTGGCGAGCGGTGTGGACGGAGTGCGGCGCATCAACCCCCCTGTCTTCGTGGCTCCGGCGGGTCGCCGGGGCACGGATTCGTCACAATGAACGGTAGGGGAGCGCCGCCCCTGAAACGGAGGACGTCCCGATGCCGGACCGGCTGAGCGCACTGGACGTCTCCTTCCTCTACCTCGAAGAGCCGACGACGCCGATGCACGTCGGCGGCGTCGCCAGCTTCCAACCCGGCGCCGACGGGTTCGACTACGACCGGCTGTGCCAACTGATCACACAGCGGATCGCCTACGTTCCGCGCTACCGGCAGAAGCTGCGCTGGGTGCCCGGACACCTCGCGAACCCGGTGTGGGTCGACGACGAGCATTTCGACATCTCCTACCACGTGCGGCGCAGCGCCCTGCCCAAGCCCGGCAGCCACGCGCAGCTGCGCGAGCTGGTCGCGCGGATCATGAGCCGGCCCCTGGACCGCCACCGGCCGCTGTGGGAGCTCTACCTCGTCGAGGGGCTCGCCGGCGGCCGGTTCGCGCTGCTCACCAAGTCCCACCACGCGATGGTCGACGGGATCAGCGCGGTCGACATCGGCACGGTGATCCTCGACCCCACCCCGGAGCCGCGCGAGACGCCGCCGGACACGTGGCGCCCGTCTCGCGAACCGTCCCGGATCGAGCTGGTCGCCGGCGCGGTCGCGGACGCGATGCGGCGACCGACCTCGGCGGTGGAAGGAGCGCGCAGCGCGGTCGGCGACGTGCGTCACACCACCAGGAAGATGCTGCGGGCCGGCGGCGGGGTGCTCGCGATGGCCCGCACGGCGGCCCGACCCGCGCCCCACACCCCCCTGAACGTGGCGATCGGGGAGCAGCGGCGCTACGGGATGGCGCGCACCGACCTCGACGACTACAAGCGGGTCCGCAAGGCGCACGGGGGGACGGTCAACGACGCCGTGCTCGCGGTGGTCGCCGGCGCGCTGCGCGGTTGGCTGCTGGCCCGCGGCGAGCGGGTGACCGGCAAGACGACGATCCGCGCCATGGTCCCGATCAGCGTCCGCGCGAGCGGCGAGGCCGGGGTGCTCGGCAACCGGGTGTCGGCGTACCTCGTCGACCTGCCCGTCGGCGAGCCGAACCCGGTGATACGGCTGCACCAGGTGTCCCACGCGATGGCCGGGCACAAGGCTGCCGGCCAGGCGATCGGGGCGGACGCGCTCGTCGCGCTGTCCGGATTCGCGCCTCCGACGCTGCACGCGCTCGGCGCCCGGGTGGCGAACTCGCTCACCCGCCGGGTTCTCAACGTGATCGTCACGAACGTGCCCGGCCCACAGTTCCCGCTCTACGCCAGCGGGGCGGAGATGGTCGAGGTCTACCCGGTCGTGCCGCTGGCCAAGGGCCAGGCGGTGTGCATCGCGCTCACGTCGTACAACGGCGGCGTCTTCTACGGGCTCAACGCCGACCGCGACGCGATGCCGGACGTCGACGTGCTCGCCCAGCTGATCGAGGAGTCGCTGGAGGGGCTCGTGGAGACGGTGCGATGACGCGCCGGGGGCTCGTGCTCGGGGCCGGCGGCGTGCTCGGCGCCTCCTGGACGATCGGTGCGCTGCGGGCGCTCGAGGACGTCGACGGCTGGGAGCCGCGCACCGCCGAGGTGGTCGTCGGGACGTCCGCCGGGTCGGTGCTCGCGGCCTTCGTCGCCGGCGGGGTCGGCACGCGGACGCTGGTCGACCACCAGCTCGGGGTCGTCGTGGAGGGCGACCCACGCATCGAGTACGACTACGAGACCGGGACCGGCGGGGCGCTGCCGGGGCGGCCCCGGTGGACCATCGGCTCGCGGCCGCTGGCGTTTCGCACCGCGCTGCGTCCCCACCGCTACCCGGTCGGCGCCGCGGTGTCCGCGCTCGCGCCCGAGGGTCGCGGGACACTCGCCCCGGTCCGCGCCATGGTCGAGGCGGTGTGGGCCTCGCCCGCGTGGCCGTCGGCGCCCCCCGCGTGGATCGTCGCGATGGACTACGCCTCGGGGCGCCGGGTCGCGTTCGGTCGCCCGGGCACCCCGCCGGCCGCGTTGCCCGACGCCGTGGTCGCCTCCTGCTCGATACCCGGGTGGTACACCCCGGTGGACATCGCCGGGCGCCGCTACGTCGACGGCGGGGTCTGCTCGCCGACCTCCGCCGACCTGCTCGCAGGCGCCGGGCTCGACGAGGTGTTCGTGCTCGCGCCGATGGCGTCGTTCCACTACGACGAGCCTCGTTCGTGGGTCGGCCGGCTCGAGCGGCGGCTGCGGCGGGCGTGGACCAAGCGCCTGCTCCGCGAGGCGACGAAGGTGCGGGACGGCGGGACGCGGGTCACGCTGCTCGCCCCGGGGCGGGAGGACCTGCGCGCGATCGGCGTCAACCTCATGGACCCGCGGCGGCGGGAGAGGGTGCTGGAGACGTCGCTGCGCACCTCGGCCGACGCGCTGCGCGAGGCACGGGGGCGCGGGGGGGCGGCCGGCCTCGCCGTCGCCGGCTGACCGTCGGTGCGCGTCTTCTTCCCGGCCACGGTCCCGCGGTTGGGCGCCGTCGCCGCGGCCGGCCGGGTCGAACCGCCGCCGCTGCTCGCGTTCGCGGTCACGCCCGCGCTGCGCGAGTGGTACGTCGAGGGGGACCGGGAGGAGCTGGAGTACGCCGCGTTCAGCGAAGCCGCGCGCGCGTCGTTGCGCCTGCTGGCCGAGGATCCGGCCGCACCGCGTCGGCGGGTCGTGCTCGCCGCCGAGGTGCCCGACGACGCGGTCCGTCCCGTCGGCGCGCCCACTCGCGGCGCGGTGCAGGTCGGGGTCGGTGTCCCGCTCGCCGCCGTCGCCTCGATCCACGTCGACGACGCCGCGGCCGGGCCCGCGGTCGCCGAGGCCGCGCTGGCGATCGCGGCCGCGGACCGGGGCGACGCGGACGCCGAGTTCACGGTCACGTCGGCGGACGACCACGCGCTCGCGTGGTACGCGACCCAGGAGCTGCCCGACCTGCTCGCCGACCTGACCTGAGCGGGGTCCCCTGCGACGGCGGACGGTGGACGCGCCCGGAGCGGGTAGACGGGTAGAGAACGATGCGAGGATTGCCCGGATGGAGTCCTCGCCGACGACGTCGAGACCCGGAGTGCGGCCATGAACGCGGTCACGATCGTTCCTACCCCTGTCAACGAGCCGGTGCGGGGCTACGCGCCGGGCAGCCGCGAGCGGGCCAGCCTCGAAGCCGCCCTCAAGGATCTCGCGGCGGAGCCGATCGACCTGCCCATGACGATCGGCGGCGAGCAGCGCATGGGCGGCGGTGAGCAGATCGCGGTCGTGCAGCCGCACCGCCGCGACGCGGTTCTCGGCACGATGCGGGACGCGACCGCGCAGGACGCCCGAGCCGCCGTTGATGCGGCGGTGGCGGCCGCACCGGGCTGGCGGGCCCTCGCGTTCGAGGACCGGGCCGCGATCCTGCTCAAGGCGGCCGACCTGCTGTCCGGGCCGTGGCGGGACACGCTCAACGCCGCGACCATGCTGGGGCAGTCGAAGACCGCCAGCCAGGCCGAGATCGACGCCGCGTGCGAGCTCGTCGACTTCTGGCGCTTCAACGTGGCGTACGCCGCGGAGATCCTGCGCCAGCAGCCGGGCAGCAACCCCGGGACGTGGAACCGGTTGGACTACCGCCCGCTGGAGGGGTTCGTCCTGGCGGTCACCCCGTTCAATTTCACCGCCATCGCGGGCAACCTGCCGACCGCTCCCGCGTTGATGGGCAACACCGTGGTGTGGAAGCCGGCGCACACGCAGCAGCTCGCGGCCCACTTCACCATGCGGCTGCTCGAGGCGGCCGGCCTGCCACCCGGGGTCGTGAACTGCGTCACCGGCACGGGCCACGCGGTCAGCGACGTCGCGCTCGCCGACCCGGATCTCGCCGGCGTCCACTTCACCGGGTCGACCGGGGTCTTCCAGCACTTCTGGCGCCGGGTGGGCGAGAACATCACCCGATACCGGGGCTACCCGCGGCTCGTCGGCGAGACCGGGGGGAAGGACTTCGTGATCGCACACCCCTCGGCCGACGTCGACGTGCTGCGCACGGCCCTGGTCCGCGGGGCGTTCGAGTACCAGGGGCAGAAGTGCTCAGCCGCCTCCCGCGCGTACCTCCCCCGCTCGCTGTGGGCGCGGCTGGGTGATGCCTTCGTCGACGAGGTGACCTCGCTGCCGATGGGCGACGTCACTGACCTGTCCAACTTCCTCGGCGCGGTCATCGACGAGCGGGCGTTCGCCCGCCTCACGGAGGTCCTCGACGCCGCGCGGACCGACCCCTCGCTCGAGGTGCTCGCCGGGGGGCGCACCGACGACCGCGAGGGCTGGTTCGTCCAGCCCACCGTGCTGCGCGGCAGCGACCCCACCCACGACATCTTCGTCACCGAGTACTTCGGGCCGATCCTGGGCGTGTTCGTGTACGACGACGACTACGACCGCGTGGTCGAGCAGGCCGCGACTGTCTCGCCGTACGCGCTCACCGGATCGATCATCGCGCAGGACCGGCAGGCGATCGTGAAGGCGACCGAGACGTTGCGGTTCGCGGCCGGCAACTTCTACGTCAACGACAAGCCGACCGGGGCCGTGGTCGGGCAGCAACCGTTCGGCGGCGGGCGCCGGAGCGGCACCAACGACAAGGCCGGCTCGGTGCTCAACCTGCTCCGATGGGTGAGCCCTCGCGCGATCAAGGAAACCTGGGTCCCCGCGACCGACTACCGCTACCCCCACATGGGTTGAGCTGGCGCGGGGAGGTAGACCGCTCGATGGACCTGGGCACGTGGCCGGCCGGCCGGCTCGACGAGGCGAAGGCCGATCTCCTGGAGCGCGTGGCCGAGCTGACCGTGCACGGGCACGCGGCGGGCTACCGGGGCCAGGTGCCGGTCACGGAGGCCTACCTGCGCCGGTACTACCGCCACGTGGCGCCGGAGGACCTGCTCGGTCGCGACGCGCTCGACGTCTACGGCGCGGCGATGTCGCACTACCAGCTCGCGCTGCACCGACGGCACGGCGAATCCAAGATCCGCGTGTTCACGCCGGAGCTCGACGAGCACGGCTGGGAGTCCGGGCACACCGTGATCGAGGTGGTCGCGGACGACATGCCCTTCCTGGTCGACTCGGTGACCAGCGAACTGACGCGGCAGGGCTACGGCATCCACCTCGTCGCCCACCCGCAGCTCGCGGTTCGTCGCACCCCGTCCGGGGAGCTGGTGGAGGTCCGCGACCGCGGGGAGGGCTACCGCGACCCGGATATGATCGTCGAGTCGTGGATCCACGTCGAGATCGACCGGCACACGGACCGGGCGGTCCTCGACGAGCTCCGCGGCGACCTGCAGCGGGTGCTCGCCGACGTGCGCTCGGCGGTCGAGGACTGGAACGCGATGCGCAAGCAGGCGCAGCGCATCGCCGACGAGCTGGGCACGTCGCCGCCCGGCCTGCCGGAGTCCGACGTGCTGGAGGCGCGCGAACTGCTCACCTGGCTGGCCGACAACCACTTCACGTTCCTCGGCTACCGGGAGTACGACCTGGTCGACGAGGACGGCGAGGACGTGCTGCGGCCGGTGCCCGGGACCGGGCTCGGGATCCTGCGCGAGCGTGGGGAGACCGCTTCCCGCAGCTTCGCGAAACTCCCCCCGGAGGTGCGCGCCAAGGCCCGGGAGCGCCGCCTGCTGGTGCTCACCAAGGCGAACTCCCGGGCGACGGTGCACCGCCCGGCGTACCTCGACTACGTCGGCGTCAAGCGCTTCGACCCGCGCACCGGCGAGGTGGTCGGGGAACGGCGATTCGTCGGGTTGTACAGCTCTGCGGCGTACAACGAGAGCATCGCGCGCATCCCGGTGCTGCGGCGCAAGGTCGCCGACGTGCTGTCGCGCGCCGGCTTCTCCCCGGGCAGTCACAGCGGGCGCGATCTGCTCGAGATCCTCGAGACCTACCCACGCGACGAGCTGTTCCAGATCTCCGTCGAGGACCTGTTCGACGTGGCGACCGGTGTCCTCGGCCTGCAGGAGCGCCGACAGGTCCGGCTGTTCGTGCGCCGCGACGACTACGGACGCTTCCTGTCCTGCCTCGTCTACCTCCCGCGGGATCGTTACACCACCGATGTGCGGCTGCGGATGCAGTCGATCCTGCTGCGCGAGCTGCACGGGACGTCGGTCGACTACACGACCCGGGTCTCCGAATCCGTGCTGGCCCGGCTGCATTTCGTCGTGCGCACCGAGCCCGGACACGTTCCGGACTTCGACGTCTCCGACATCCAGCGCAGGCTCGCCGAGGCGACCCGGTCGTGGACCGACGACCTCACCGACGCGGTCGTGGAGCAGTGCGGCGAGGAGCGCGCCGCACCGCTGCTGCGCCGGTACGACAGCGCGTTCCCGGAGGCGTACAAGGAGGACTTCCCGGCGCGGGCCGCCGTGGCCGACCTCAAACGGCTGGAGGAGTTGCGCACGCCGGACGACATCGGGATGTCCCTCTACACGCCGTTCGGCGCCCCGGAGGACCTGCGGCGGTTCAAGATCTTCCGGATCGGTCGGGCCATGTCGCTGTCCGAGGTGCTGCCGCTGCTGCAGAAGATGGGCGTCGAGGTCATCGACGAGCGCCCGTACGAGATCGCCCGCGCGGACGCGCCGGTCGCCTGGGTCTACGACTTCGGGCTGCGTCAGCAGGACGGTGCTGCCGTGGACACCGACGCGGTCAAGGAGCTGTTCCAGGACGCCTTCGCCGCGGCCTGGCGTGGAGACGTCGAGAACGACGGCTTCAACACGCTCGTGCTCCGCGCCGGAATGACCTGGCGCCAGGCGGTGGTGCTGCGCGCCTACGCGAAATACCTGCGGCAGGCGGGCACCGCGTTCAGCCAGAACTACATCGAGTCGACGGTGAACGGCAACCCGGCCGTGGCCCGCATGCTCCTGGAGCTGTTCGAGACCCGCTTCGACCCCGCCCGGCCCCAGTGTCACGAGCCGGAGTGTCGCGAGGAGCGGACCGCGGCGCTGGTCGAGCGGATCGAGCGGGCGCTCGACGACGTCGAGAGCCTCGACGAGGACCGCATCCTGCGCTCGTACCTCTCGCTCGTGCAGGCCACCCTGCGGACCAACCACTACCAGTCCAGCCACTACCAGTCTGGGCCGGACGGTGCGCCCCCGGCACACCTGTCCCTCAAGTTCGACCCGACCCGGATCCCGGACCTTCCGCTGCCGCGCCCGCGCTTCGAGATCTTCGTGTACTCCCCGCGGGTCGAGGGCGTGCACCTGCGTTTCGGGCCGGTGGCCCGCGGAGGGCTGCGCTGGTCCGACCGGCGGGAGGACTTCCGCACCGAGGTCCTCGGACTGGTCAAGGCGCAGATGGTGAAGAACGCCGTGATCGTCCCGGTCGGCGCGAAGGGCGGGTTCGTCGTCAAGCGACCACCTCCCGGCGGGGACCGCGACCGGCTGATGGCCGAGGTGGTCGCCTGCTACCGGACGTTCATCTGCGGGCTGCTCGATCTCACCGACAACCTCGTCGACGGGCAGGTCGCGCCGCCCGGCGACGTCGTCCGGCACGATGGTGACGACACCTACCTCGTCGTGGCGGCCGACAAGGGCACCGCGACGTTCTCGGACATCGCGAACGGGATCGCCAAGGAGTACGGCTTCTGGCTCGGGGACGCCTTCGCCTCCGGCGGCTCCGCCGGATACGACCACAAGGCGATGGGGATTACCGCGCGCGGGGCGTGGGAGTCGGTCAAGCGGCACTTCCGCGAGCTCGGGGTGGACACCCAGACCCGCGACTTCACCGTCGTCGGCATCGGGGACATGAGCGGGGACGTGTTCGGCAACGGGATGCTGCTGTCCGAGCACATCCGCCTGGTGGCCGCGTTCGACCACCGCCACGTCTTCCTCGACCCCACGCCCGACGCGGCGGCGTCGTACGCCGAACGCCGTCGGCTGTTCGCCCTGCCGCGCTCCTCCTGGGCCGACTACGACCCCGCCCTGATCTCCTCCGGTGGTGGTGTGTGGCCGCGGTCGGCCAAGTCGATTCCCGTCTCGCCCGAGGCGGCCACCGCCCTCGGGATCGAACCCGGGGCCTACCCGCCCGCGGACGTGATCCGGGCGATCCTGCGCGCCCCGGCGGACCTGCTGTGGAACGGCGGGATCGGAACCTACGTCAAGGCGTCCACGGAGTCGAACGCCGCGGTCGGCGACAAGTCCAACGACGCGGTGCGCGTCGACGGGCGGGAGCTGCGCTGCCGGGTGGTCGGGGAGGGCGGCAATCTCGGCTTCACCCAGCTGGGGCGTATCGAGTACGGGCGGCGGGGCGGGCGCATCAACACCGACGCCATCGACAACTCGGCCGGCGTCGACACCTCCGACCACGAGGTCAACATCAAGATCCTGCTCGGCGGCGTGGTGCGGTCCGGGGACATGACGGAGAAGCAGCGCAACGCGCTGCTGGCCGAGATGACCCACGAGGTCGCCTCGCTGGTGCTGCGGGACAACTACGGGCAGAACGTCGCGCTCGCCAACGCGCGCGCCCAGGCGGTGCCGATGCTGCACGTCCACCAACGCTACATGCGCGCTCTCGAGCGGCACGGCAAGCTCAATCGCGCGCTCGAGTTCCTCCCGGACGACGCGGAGATCTCCCGGCGCCGGGCCGACGGCGTGGGGCTGACCTCTCCCGAGTTCGCCGTGCTGCTGGCCTACGCGAAAATCACCATCGGCGAGGAACTGCTCGCCTCGGAGCTGCCCGAGGATTCCTACCTGCACACCGAACTGGTCCGCTACTTCCCGGCCGCGCTGCGCGAGCGTTTCCGCTCGCGGATGGACCTGCACCCCCTGCGGCGCGAGATCGTCGCGACGTGTGTCGTGAACAACATGGTGAACAACGCCGGGATCACGTTCGTCTACCGGATGACCGAGGAGACCGGCGCGAGCGCGGCCGAGATCGCGCGCGCGCACACCGTCGCCCGCGTCGTCTTCGACATGGAGCAGCTCTGGGACGACGTCGAGGCCCTCGACACCATCGTGCCGACCGACTTCCAGACCGCGATGATGCTCGAGGGGCGGCGGCTCATCGAGCGGGCGACCCGCTGGTTGCTCCGCAACCGCCGGCCGCCGATCGACATCGCCGCCGTCGTCGAGTTCTTCCGCGCCGACGTCGCCACCGTCTTCGACGCGTTACCGACCCTGTTGGCGGGCAGCGACGCCCGGGCGTACGCCGAACGCGCCGACCGCTACGTGCGTGCCGGCGTGCCCGAGCCGGTGGCGCTCCGGGTGGCGAGCCTGGTTCCCGCGTTCTCCGCGCTCGACATCACCGAGGCGGCCCGGGTGGTCAGCCGGCCGGTCGAGGAGATCGCCACCGTGTACTTCGCGCTCGGTGACCGGCTCCTGCTGTCCCGGCTCCGCGAGCGCATCGTCGCGCTGCCCCG
>DATGDX010000054.1:0-2206 GCA_035310665.1 Mycobacteriales bacterium
GTGGGGCGCCGGTCGGTGCCGCCGATGATCGTGGCGGTGGTGATGGTGTTGCAGCGGGTGGAGGGCCTGAGCGACCGGGAGGCGATGGACCGGTTCGCGTTCGACGCCCGGTGGAAGTACGCCGCCGGTGGTTTGGACTTCGACTATCCGGGGTTCGTGCACACGGTGCTGGTGGATATGCGGGCCCGGCTGGCGGCCTCGCAGCGGCCGAACCGGATCTTCGAGGCGACCCTGGAGGTGGCCAAGGCCGCGGGCCTGGTCGGGCGGAAGCGGGTGCTGGACTCCACCCCGTTGTATGACGCGGTGGCGACCATGGACACCGTCACCCTGGTGCGGTCGGCGATCCGGGGGCTGCTCAAGGCCGCCGACGTCGAGCTGGAGGCCAGGTTGCGGGCTCGGTTGGCGCGTGAGGACGACTACCGCTCGCCGGGGAAGCCGGTGTGTGACTACGACGACCCGGCCGCCCGGGAGGCGCTGATCGACGCGTTGGCCAAGGACGCGCACGCGCTGCTGCTGGCCTTGGACGACACCGAGCTCGCTGCTGCGGTGGAGCAGGCGGCCCGGTTGTTGGCGCAGGTGGTCGGCCAGGACCTCGACCTTGACGCCGCGGGGGTGTTTCGGATCGCCCGGCGGGTCGCCCAGGGCCGGGTGATCTCCACGGTCGACCCGCAGGCCCGGCATGGGCACAAGACCGCGGCGCGGGGGTTCGACGGCTACAAGGGACACCTGGCGATCGACCCGGACAGCGAGATCATCACCGCCACCACCGCGACCGCGGGCAACACCGGCGACGCCGACGCCGCGCTGGACCTGCTCGCCGACGACCTCCGTCAGGCCGATGACGAGCAGGCCGGCGAGGAGCACAGCGATGACCCGCACAGCGGTGACGAGCCGGGTGACCGGTTGGCGGTCTACGGGGACGCGGCCTACGGGGCCGGCGAGCTGCTGGCGAAGCTCGACGAGCACGGCGTCGAGGCGAACTGCAAGGTCCAGCCCGCGTCCGCTCCGGCCGGCATGTTCAGCAAGGACCGGTTCGACGTCGACCTGGACGCGGGCACGGTGACCTGCCCCGGTGCGCAGACCGTGCCGATCCGGCCCGCAGCCAGGGGCGGCGGGACCGCGGTGTTCGGGGGAGTGTGCGCCGGTTGCCCGCTCGCCGCGCAGTGCACCACGGCGGCCGAGGGTCGCACCATCCGGATTGGCCCTCATCAGCGGCATCTGGCCCGGGCCCGGGCCGCCCAGGCCGACCCGGACTGGCAGGCCGACTACCGGGCGACCCGGCCGAAGGTGGAACGCAAGATCGGGCACCTGATGCGCCGTCGACATGGCGGCCGCCGCGCCCGTGTCCGCGGCCAGACCAAGGTCGCCGCCGACTTCGCTCTCCTCGCTGCCGCAGCCAACGTGGCTCGCCTCGGCATGCTCGCAGTCACCAGCCAGCCCGGCGGAACCTGGGCCGCGGCCCCCAGCTGAGCAACCCAGGGCCCACCCGAACCCAGCTGGTTGGCCTCACTCAGAGCCCAGCACCGACGCGAGGGCCAGCAGCTGGGTGCCCTCGACGCTCGCCGGCCCCTCGGCGCCCCGGAGAGCAACAGATCTCAGGACTGCGTCACCGGCCCAGCAGAGCAGCATCGAACCCAGAAGGACCCCGTTCAACACCAGCCATCTAGGACTCGAGGATGACGAAGGCCGAGGCGATCCCGGCGTCGTGGGACAGCGAGACATGGACGGTCTTGGCGCCCAGGTCGCTGGCCCGGGCGAGGACGCTGCCGCGGATCTCGAACTGCGGGTTCCCGCTCGCCTCGTTGACCACCTCGGCGTCGTGCCAGGCCATGCCGGTCGGCGCCCCCAGCGCCTTGGCGAGCGCCTCCTTCGCCGCGAACCGCGCGGCCAGGGAGGCGAACGGACGGTCGCGCTCCTGTTCGGTGAACAACCGCTCCAGCAGGGTCGGGGTGCGCTCGAGGGCCTCCTCGAACCTGGCGACGTCCACCACGTCGATGCCTACGCCGAGGATCATGCGGCTACTCGACTGTCACGGACTTCGCGAGGTTTCGCGGTTGGTCGACGTCGAGACCCTTGTCCGTGGCCAGCTCGCACGAGAACAGCTGCAGCGGGACGATCGACACCAGCGGCTGGAGCAGCGTCGGGACCGGGGGGATCGTGAGCAGCTCGTCGGCGTACCGGGCAGCGAGCTCGTCGCCCTCCTCGG
>DATGDX010000055.1:0-3209 GCA_035310665.1 Mycobacteriales bacterium
GTCCGGCGGACCTCCTGACCCTCCTCGATGTGCGTGAAGTCACCGAGGAGCACGACGCCGATCTCCCGGACGTCGAGGTTGAGCGCGACGCCGAGCAGCCCGCCGTGGAACTCGAGCAGCTCGTTGGCCATCGCCGAGTGCAGGCCCTCGACGCGGGCGATCCCGTCGCCGGCCTCGGTCACCCGGCCGATCTCCTCGCGCCGGGTCTCGGGCGTGTACGAGGCGACGTGGCGCTCGATCGCGTCGCGGATCTCCTCCGGCCGGATCGCTAGCTCCGTCATCTGCTCCCTGCTCTCTCCGTGTCGTGGCTGTGCGTATCGTGGCTGCGCCGGCTCCGGCGCGTCCGTCGGCCGGCCCCGTGCCGTCGTCGTACCCGTCTGCCAGCTCACCCTGCGATCCGTCGTCGCGCCTGCGCGAGCCGATGCACGACCGTCGCGTCGATCACCTCGTCGCGCACCGAGACCAGCGCGCCGCCCAGCACCGTCGGATCGACCTCCACCTGCAGCTGCACCTCGGAACGGTAGAGCTCCCGAAGCGCCGCGGCGAGCCGGACGGTCTGCCCGGCGGTGAGCGGACGGGCCACCCGAACGACGGCGAGCAGCCGCTGGCGCCGCTGGGCGGCGAGCTCGGCGAGCTCGGTGAGCCAGTCGTCGAGCAATCGCCCGCGCGGTGCGGTGACGGCGCGCTCGAGCAGGGTCAGCGACACCGGCCGGACCCGGTCGGCCAACAGGTCGCGCAGCAGCGCGACCTTCCGCTCGGCGGGAAGACTCGGGTCGGTGAGGGCGGCCCGCAGGTCGGCGTTCGCGGCCACGAGCCGCCCGAACCGGAACAGCTCGTCCTCGACGTCGTCGAGGGCCCCGTCCGACTCCGCGACCACGAGCTGTGCGTCGATCGCGAGCAGCTCGAGCCCGTCGACGAGGTCGACCGGGTCCGACCACCGGCGGCGGACGGCGCCGCGGACGACGTCGAGGGCGAGCGGGCCGATGCGCGTGCGCAGCAGCGTGTCGACGAGCGCGGCCCGGCGCTCCGGCAGGATCGCGGGATCGGACAGGGCCCGGCGCAGCGCGGACTCGGCGCCGAGCAGATCGACGACCGCGAACAGCTGCTCGCCCAGCTCACCGAAGCCGGCGCCGCCCGTCTCCCGCGCGAGCGCCTCGAGCGACTCGCGCGACGCCGCGAGCGACTCCCGGCTCGGCCCCTGCATCAGCGGGCCCCCGCCGTCGGCTCGGTGGCGCCGACCCGCCCGCTCTCGAGGTCGGAGAGGAACCGGTCGACGGTGCGACCGGCTCGCGCGTCGTCGGCCAGCGACTCGCCGACGATCTTGCCGGCGAGGTCGACGGCGATCCGGCCGACCTCGCGCGACAGCTCGGTGAGCGCCTGCTGCCGGTCGGCGTTCAACTGCGCCTGCGCCCGCGCGTGCACCGCCTCCGCGGCCTCGATCGCCTCCCGGCGCGCCTCCTCGACGATCGACTGGCGTTCCGCCTGGGCCTCGGTGCGGATGCGGCTGGCCTCCGCGCGCGCGTTCGCCAGCTGGGCGCGGTAGTCCACGAGCAACGCCTCGGCCTCGGCCTGCGCCTGCTCCGCGCGCAGCAGCCCCCCCTCGATGCGCTCCACGCGTTCGCGGTAGGTACGCTCGAAGACGGGAAACGCGAAGCGCGACAGGACGTAGTAGAGGAGGCCGAACGCCACCAACCCGACGATGATCTCGGGAACGTGCGGGATCAGCGGGTTGGGCGCCTCCTCCTGCACAAGGACAGTCACGGGGATCCTCTCGACGTCGCGGGCGCCGTTGCTCCTGGCGCCGGTCTTACCCCGGCGGATACCTCAAAGCAGCCGGCCTGCGGGAACGAAGCTGCGGGGACGAAGGACTACAGCACGAAGGCGAGGACGAGGCCGAACAGCGCGAGCGCCTCGGCGAGGGCGAACCCGAGGAACGCGATCGGTTGCAGCAGGCCGCGGGCCTCGGGCTGGCGGGCGGTGCCGTTGATGTACGCGGCGAAGATGAGCCCGATGCCGATGCCGGGGCCGATGGCCGCGAGCCCGTAGCCCACGAGGTTCAGCGTGCCCGTCATTTCCCTGACTTCCTTTCCAGCCGATGGCGCACGAGTGGGTCACGTCGTTGGTGGCGGTCAGTGCTCCTCGGCGAGGGCACCGGCGACGTACAGCGCGGTCAGCAGCGTGAAGATGTAGGCCTGCAGCACCTGCACGAGAGCCTCGAAGAACGTCATCACGATGCCGATGAGGAACGAGAAGCCGCTCAGCAGCGCCAGCACCCCACCAGCGTGCAGCAGGTAGTCGCCGCCGAGAATGAAGACGAGCAGCAGCAGGTGACCGGCGAACATGTTGGCGAACAGACGGAGGGCCAGCGTGAGCGGCCGGACGACGATGGCCTGGGCGAACTCCAGCGGGGCGACCAGCGGATAGATCACCCAGGGGACGCCCGGGGGGAACATCATTGTCTTGAGGTAGCCGACGAGTCCGGCGCGCCGGACACCCACGTAGTTGAAGATGAGCCAGGTGAGCGCCGCGAGCACGGCCGGGAAGGCGATCCGCGACATCGTCGGGAACTGGATGAACGGCACGATGCCGAACAGGTTGTTCACGAGGATGAACGTGAACAGGGCGACGAGGTACGGGACGTAGCGTTCGAAGCCCTCCCCGATCACGTCGCGCGCGATCCCGTTGCGCACGAGGTTGTAGAGCCCCTCGCCGGTGAACTGCAGCCGGCCCGGCACCAGCGCGGCCCGGCGGGCGGTCACCAGGAAGAACGCGGCGATGATCAGCACGCTGAGCATCGCCAACAGCATCGGCTTGGTGATGTCGCCGAAGATCGGCGGGAGGACGAAGTCGCGGCTGCTCGGCGGCTGGAAGGTGTCGCCGCTCGCCGCGAGCACCAGCAGCCTCACGCGCTCTCCTTTCTCGGGCGACCGGGGTGCGGGGCTCCGACGGGGGGCAGCGCCGCGAACCGCCTATCAGGCGCCGGTCACGGCCTACCGTACCGGACGTAGACGATGTAGATGGACGTAGCCATCCCCACCAGGAGCCCGATCAGCACGCCGAACCGGGTGCCCAGCCACCGGTCGACGAGCAGCCCCGCGCCACCCCAGACGAGCAGCCCCGACAGCAGGTACCCGAGGATCGACCAGGCGTCCCCGGGGTCCGTCCGACGACGCCTGCCCTGCCTGCTCCCGTCGGCGGGCCCGCCCTCA
>DATGDX010000056.1:0-10561 GCA_035310665.1 Mycobacteriales bacterium
GGTCCGCGAGACCTCCTCGCGGGACTCCCCGAGCCCGAGGATGAGGTTCGACTTCGTGACCAGCCCGGCGTCCCGGGCCCGGGTCAGCACCTCGAGCGAGCGCCCGTAGCGGAAGCCGGGGCGGATCCGCTTGAAGACGCGGGGAACGGTCTCCACGTTGTGGGCGAGCACCTCGGGGCGGGCGGAGAACACCTCGGCCAGCAGGGCGGGCTTGCCGTCGAAGTCGGGGATGAGCAGCTCCACGCCGCAGCCCGGGTTGAGGGCGTGCACCTGCCGGACCGTCTCGGCGTACAGCCACGCCCCGCCGTCCGGCAGGTCGTCCCGCGCGACCCCGGTCACGGTCGCGTAGCGCAGCCCCATCGCCCGCACCGACTCGGCGACCCGGCGCGGCTCGTCGCGGTCCAGGTCACGCGGGCGGCCGGTGTCGATCTGGCAGAAGTCGCAGCGGCGGGTGCACTGGTCGCCGCCGATGAGGAACGTCGCCTCGCGGTCCTCCCAGCACTCGTAGATGTTGGGGCAGCCCGCCTCCTCGCACACCGTGTGCAGCCCCTCGCGGCGGACCAGGCCCTTGAGCTCGGTGTAGTCCGGCCCCATCCTCGCCCGGGTCTTGATCCACGGCGGCTTCTTCTCGATCGGTGTCTGCGCGTTGCGGACCTCGAGTCGCAGCAGCTTGCGCCCGTTGGGGGCCAGGTCCGTCACGCGGCCAGGGTACGTCGCGGGGCCGGCCGGGGAACGCCGCCGGCTCACCCGGCCGGGACGGCCCGCGCGCCGGTCCGCGGCGTCGTGCCGAGGACCCCCGCGAGGTGACGCTCGGCCAGCGGCAGGACCTGGGCCACGGTGACCGGGCGACCCGTCTCCCGGGCGAGCGAGGTCACGCCGGCGTCGCGAATGCCGCACGGCACGATGCGGTCGAACCAGCGGAGGTCGCAGTCGCAGTTGAGCGCGAACCCGTGCATGGTGACCCGCTTGGAGACGCGGACCCCGATCGCGGCGACCTTGTGCGCGGGGCCGTCACCGTCGCCCGGCACCCACACTCCGCTGCGGCCCGGCCACCGCTGCGCGGTGACGCCGACGTCCGCGCAGACGCGGATGAGCGCGTCCTCGAGGTCGCGCACGTAGCCGACGACGTCGACCGGCTCGGGCAGCCGGCGGATCGGGTAGCCCACCAGCTGCCCCGGCCCGTGCCACGTGATCTTCCCGCCGCGGTCGACGTCGACGACCGGGGTGCCGTCGAGCGGGCGCTCCCACGGTTCGGTGCGCTTTCCGGCGGTGTAGACCGGGTCGTGTTCGAGGAGCAGGCAGGAATCGGCGATCTCGTCCGCCACTCGCCGCTCGTGCAGCCGCCGCTGCTCGGCCCACGCCTGCTCGTAGGGCACCCGCCCGACGCGCAGGAAGACGAGCTCGCTCACGGGCCGAGACTACGTCGGCTCGTGCGGTGTGAGTGGGGTCGCTAGTGGACGCCGGCCATCAGCCGGCGCAGCCGCGTCCCGTAGGTGAGGAGGCACAGCCCGGCGAGGACGGCGACGGCGCCGAGCCCGCCGTAGTAGACGGGGCGCGGGAGCACGTCGATGAGCTTGACGGTCTGGGTGTTGAGCGCGTTCCCGGTGGCCGTCGCCAGGAACCACAGACCCATAGTCTGGCTGCCGAACCGGACCGGTGCCAGCCGAGTGGTGACCGCCAGCCCGACCGGGCTCAGGCACAGCTCCGCGCAGGTCTGCAGGAAGTAGACGCTGAGCAGCCAGGCGGGGGAGACCAGCCCACCGCCGGCCGCGGCCGCGGCCGCGCCCATCACCGCGAACGACAGGCCGATGCCGAGCAGCCCGAACGAGAACTTGACCGCCGTGGAGGGCTGCCGGGAGCCCAGCCGCAGCCACAGCGCGGCGAACAGCGGCGCCAGCGCTATGATCATCAAGGGGTTCAGCGATTGGAACCAACTGGCCGGGAACTGGAACCCCAGGAGGTGGCGGTCCGTGCGGTCCTGCGCGAACAGGTTGAGCAGCGACCCGGCCTGATCGAAGATCATCCAGAAGAGCGTGGCGGCAAGGAAGAACGACACGAACGCCGTGATCCGGCACCGCTCGGCGTCCGAGAGGTCGCTGCGGTAGATGGCGGTGAAGAAGGCGACGGGTACGGCGACCGCGAGCAGCGTCAGCGCGGTGACCACGTGGGTGACCTCGATGCCCTCGGTCACCGCGTCGAGGAGGAGCAGCAGGACGGCGATCCCGAGCAGCGCCAGGGCGCCGCGACTCGCAACCCGCCGCTCGCTCGCGGTCGCCGGGTGGGCCGGGCGCTCCCCCACGCCGCGCAGGTGGTGGCGACCGGCGACGTACTGCACCAGGGCCAGGGTCATCCCGACACCGGCAGCGGCGAACCCCCAGTGCCAGTCGATCTTCTCCGCGAGAAAGCCGCAGACCAGCGGCGCCACGAAGGCGCCTAGGTTGATCCCCATGTAGAACAGCGAGAAGCCGGCGTCGCGGCGCTCGTCCTCCTCGGCGTACAGCCCACCGACGATCGCGCTGATGTTCGGCTTGAGCAGGCCGGTGCCGAGCGCGATCAGGATGAGCCCCGCCCAGATGAACGCGTCACCCGCGGGAACCGCCATCGAGTAGTGGCCCGCCGCGATGACCACCCCACCCCACAGCACGCTGCGCCGGGCGCCCCACAGACGGTCCGCGATCCATCCCCCGGGAATGGAGAGCATGTACACCATCGCGTTGTAGATGGCGTAGACGGCGGCGGCGGTCGTCACGGCCATGCCGAAGCCGCCGTCCTCCCGCGGGGCGACCAGGAAGAGCACCAGGATGGCGCGCATCCCGTAGAAGCTGAATCTCTCCCACATCTCGGTGCCGAACAGCGTCGCGAGGCCGCGGGGCTGTCCGAAGAACGAGCGGTCGACGGCCGGCGGCGCCTCGACGTTCGCGGTCACCGCGCGGCTGTTCCCCACCGTGCCGGGCCTAACCGGAGCCGCAATCCTGGCCCGGTGGGTCCCGGTCCCCGGCGGTGGCGACGCGCCTGTGGATAACCGCCGACTGGGTGTGGACGCGAGCGGTTGGATGACCTCATGGGGTCGTGGGAGTCGCCGGGGTACGACGTGCTGGACCGGTTGGGGGCCGGCGGTGTCGGCGAGGTGTGGCGGGCCCGCGACCGCGCGACCGTCGTGCTGAAGCGAGTCCGGTGCACCGACGCGGCCGCCGCGGCGCGGCTGCGCGAGGACGTGTCCCTGCTCGAACGGGTGGCCGCGGGGTCCCCGGGCCAGCACCTGTTCCGGGTGCGCGCGACCGTGGCCGTGCCGGACGGGCTGGTGCTCGTGCAAGACCACGCCGCGGGCGGCAGCCTCGCGTCGGTGCTCGCCGCTCGCGGGCGGCTCGCACCCGGTGAGGTCGTCACCCTCGGTGTCCCGATCGCGGGCGCGCTCGCCGTGCTGCACGCGGCGGGGGAGACGCACGGCGGGGTGAGCGCGGGGAACGTGCTGTTCACCGTGGAGGGGCGGCCACTGCTCGCCGACGTCGCGGTTGCCCGGCGGCTTCGCCCCTTCGCGCAGGCGCCGGAGGCGGAACCCGCCGACGACGTCTACGCCCTCGCCGCGGTGTGCTGGGTCGCGCTCGGCGGTGCGCCACCGGAGTCCCGGCGCGGCACTGCCGGCGACCCCGGCGGGCGTGCCGTCCGCCTTGGCGGCCGCGGTGCGGCTCGGGCTCGCGCCCGACCCCACGGCCCGCCCGACGGCCGCGGCGTGGGCCGCCTCGCTGCGCAGCGCGTGCGCCCCGGCGCCGGTGCGGTTGGTCCGCCGCGTCGCGGCGCCGGGCGAGCGGGTGCCGCCCGCCGGCGCGTCGACCCGACCGCAGACGACCGCGCCGTCCCCGCCGGCGGCGGCCGCCCCAAGGTCCAGCGCGCCGCAGACCCCGCTGCCGTCGCACCCGCCGGCGCGGCACCGCCGGGGGCACCACCGCCTCCTCGCGCGGGCGTTGGCCGCCGCGCTGCTCGCCGCCGCCGCCGTGGTCGTCGGCACCGCGCTCAGCCGGGTCGACCGCGCGTCCACCGCCTCGCCGGTGCCTCGCGCGCCGGTGTCCACCCCGTTGGTGGACCCCCGGCCCGTCGACTGGCGGGCCGTGCTCGCCGGGCTGGACACCCGGCGCACCGAGGCGTTCGCCACCGGCGAGTCCCTGGCGCTCGCCCGCGTCTACGCCCCCGGGTCGCTGTCGCTCGCCCGCGACACCGACGCGCTCCGCCGCCTCGTCGCCGCCGGGGTCACCGTCCCCCGACTGCGGCTGGAGGTGTCCGAGGTGGGCGTCGTGTCCGCGCAGCCGGCGCGCGCGGTGCTGCGGGTCGTCGACCGGCTCCCCGCGCACGACCTCGTCGCCCGCGACGGCAGCGTCCGCGAGCACCGCCCGGGGCGTGGACGCCAGGCCTGGCGGATCACGTTGGTGGCGGCCGACGCGGAGTGGCGGATCTCCGCGGTCGAACCCGCCGCCGACTGACCGCGCCGGGCTGACCGTGCCCGGGCTGAGCGCGCCCGGGTTGCAGGGTCAGTCGGCGAGTGCCGCGCGCACCGCCGCGTCGACGTCCGGGTGCTCGAAGGCGAACCCGGCCTCGGTGAGGCGGCGCGGCAGGATCCGCTGGCCGGCGAGCAGCCCCTCGCGCGCGAAGTCCCCGAGCACGGCTCGCAGCAGCGCGCCGGGAACCGCCAGCCGCGCCGGGCGGTGCAGCGCGTGCGCGAGCGTCTGGGTGTACTCGGCGTTCGTCACGGGATGCGGAGCGGTCAGGTTCACCGGGCCGGCGACGTCGCCCGCGCCGAGGAGGAAGCGGATCGCTCGGAGTTCGTCGACGAGCGAGATGAAGCTGACGTACTGCCGACCCGACCCGAGCCGTCCACCCAGGCCGAGGCGGAACAGCGGCAGCACCCGGCCGAGCGCGCCGCCGCGCCGGGACAGGACGAGGCCGGTGCGCAGGTGCACGACGCGGGCCCCGCTCGCCTGCGCGGGTGCGGTGGCCGCCTCCCAGCGGCGCGCGACGTCGGCGAGAAAGCCGGATCCGGGCGGGGCCGTCTCGTCGGTCGGCGTGTCGCCGGTGTCGCCGTACCAGCCGATCGCGGAGGCGGACAACAGCACCGGCACGCCGGCATCGGCGATGGCGGTGCTGACCGTGACAGTGCCGTCCTCCCGGCTGGCGAGGATCGCGCGGCGGTAGCCGGCCGTCCACGGGCGGTCTGCGACTCCCGCCCCGGCGAGGTGGATCACCGCGTCGACCCCGGCGAGTGCCGCCGGGTCGAGGCGGCGCTCCGCCGGGTCCCAGCTCGCCTCGTCCGGGGCGGCCGGGGGCTGGCGGACGAACCGCAGCACCTGGTGTCCGTGGGCGTGCAGGGTCGGAACGAGCGCGGAGCCGATGAGCCCCGACGCGCCGGTGACCGCGATCCGCATGATTCGTCCCCGCGTCGGCTACAGCCCGAGCTCGGCCTCGAAGCGGCCCTCTTCGAGGCGGTTCTTCACCGTCATCAGGAAGCGGGCGGCGTCCGCGCCGTCGACCACGCGGTGGTCGTAGGTGAGCGCGAGGTAGACGATGGACCGGATCGCGATCACCTCGCCGAGGTCGGGGTCGTCGACGACGGCGGGACGCTTGACGACCGAGCCCGTGCCGAGGATGCCGACCTGCGGCTGATTGATGATCGGCGTGTCGAACAGCGCTCCCCGGCTGCCGGTGTTCGTCAGCGTGAACGTCCCGCCGCCGAGCTCGTCCGGCGTGATCTGGTTGCTGCGCGTGCGCTCGGCGAGATCGACGATCTTTCGGGCGAGGCCGGCGAGGTTCAGGTCCCCGGCGTCGTGGATCACGGGGACGAGCAGACCGCGGGGGGTGTCGACGGCGATCCCGAGGTGTTCGGCGTCGTGGTAGGTGATCTCGCCGCGGTCCATGTCGATGGACGCGTTGACGTTCGGGTGCAGCTTGAGCGCCTCGCAGGTGGCGAGCGCGAAGAACGGCAGGAACGACAGCCGGACCCCCTCGCGGGCCTCGAACGTCGCCCGCGCGGCGTCGCGCAGCCGCGCGACCCTCGTCACGTCGGCCTCCGCGACGGTGGTCAGCTGCGCCGAGGTGTGCAGCGACTCGACCATCCGGGTCGCGATGACCTGCCGCAGCCGGGACATCTTCTCGGTGCGCCCTCGGACCTGCGCGGCGGCCGCGGCTGCGGGGGGGCGGGGCGCGGCCGGCGCGGCCGGCGCCGACGGCTGGCTCTTCGCCGCGTCCAGCACGTCCTGCTTGCGGATGCGCCCCCCGATCCCGGTGCCGCGGACCCCGGACAGGTCGACGCCGTGTTCCGCGGCCAGCTTGCGGACCAGCGGGGTGACGTACGCCGCCTGCCCGTCGCCCTCCGCCGCGGCCGGCGCCGGCTCCGCTTCCGCCGGCCGCTCGGCGGCGGGCTGGGGCGGCGTGCGGGCTGGGGGAGGAGGGGCTGGGGGAGGAGGGGCGATCGGGGGGGACTGCACCGGCTGCGGCACCGGCGCGGGGACCGGGGGAGCGCTGCCGTACCTCGCCACACCCGTATCGGCCTCCTGCGCCGCCGGCGCGGCCTCCGCCGGCTCGGCTTCCGCCGGGGCCTGCTCGGCCGGGGGCGCCTCCTCGGCCTGCCCCGCCTGCTCCGAGGGGGCCGCCTGCTCTGCCGGGGCCGCCTGCTCGGCCGCGGCGGGCGCCGCCGCCTGACCGCCCTCGATGACCGCGAGCTCCGACCCCACCTCGACGGTCTCGTCCTCGTGCACGCGGATCGCCGACACCACGCCGGACGCGGGCGAGGGGATCTCGGTGTCGACCTTGTCGGTCGACACCTCGAGCAGGGGCTCGTCCGCCTCGACTCGGTCGCCCTCCTTCTTCAGCCAGCGGGTGACGGTGCCCTCGGAGACGCTCTCCCCGAGGCGGGGCATGGTGACGGAGACCGGCATGGAGGACGTGACTCCTTCGTCTGGCTGCTTCGTCGTGGGGGAGGGCTTCGTCGTGGGGAGGCTTCTCGTCGTGGGAAGGGTCTCGTCGTGCGGGGCGGCTTCGTCGGGAGGCCCTCCGCCGCGCGGCGCGGGGTCGGCGCTGCGACGTCAGCTGTGGAAGTGCAGCGGCTTGCCGGCCAGCGCGAGGTGCGCCTCGCCGATCGCCTCCGACATCGTCGGGTGCGGGTGGATGAGCTGCGCAACCTCGACCGGCAGCGCCTCCCAGTTCGTGATCAGCTGGGCCTCCGCGACCAGGTCGCCCACCCGGCTGCCGACCATGTGCACCCCGAGGACCGGGCCGTCCTTCGCGGCGATGACCTCGACCGCGCCGGCGGTGGCGAGGATCTGCGAGCGGCCGTTCCCGGCGAGGTCGTAGGTCACCTCGGTGATCTCGTACCCCCGGTTGCGCGCCTCGGCCGACGTGATCCCGACCGAGGCCACCTCCGGCTCGGAGTAGGTGACGCGCGGCACGCCGTCGTAGTCGACCGGCACGGGGTTCAGCCCGGCGAGCCGCTCGGCGACGAGGATGCCCTCGGCGAACCCGACGTGCGCGAGCTGCAGCGTCGGGATCAGGTCGCCGATCGCCGAGATCGTCGGGACGTTGGTCTGGCAGTAGGCGTCGACCTTGACGAAGCCGCGGTCGAGCGCCACGCCGACCTCGTCGTACCCGAGCCCCTGCGACACCGGCCCCCGGCCGATCGCGACGAGCAGCAGTTCCGCCTCGATCGTCTTGCCGCCCGCGAGGTGGACGCGCACGCCGCCGTCGGTGTGCTCGACCCGCTCGAACCGCGCGCCGAGCTCGAAGGAGATGCCCCGCTTGCGGAACGCGCGCTCGAGCAGCTTGGAGGAGGACTCCTCCTCGAGCGGCAGCAGGTGCGGGAGCGCCTCGACGATCGTGACGAACGCCCCGAACGAGCGCCAGATGCTGGCGAACTCGACCCCGAGCGCGCCCGCGCCGAGGATGACGACGGAGGCCGGCACGTGCTGCCACGTCAGCGCCTCGTCGCTCGTGATCACTTTGCTGCCGTCGATCTCGAGACCGGGCAGCGACTTGGGCACGGAGCCGGTCGCGAGCACGACGTGACGCCCCTCCAAGCGCTGCTCGCCGACCTGCACCGCCGTCGGCGAGACCAGCCGCCCCTCGCCCTCGACGTACGTGACCGCGCGGCTCTTCACGAGCCCGGACAGGCCGCGCCACAGCCGCCCGACGACCTTGTTCTTGTAGGAGTGCAGCCCCGGCATGTCGATGCCGTCCAACGTGGCCGAGACGCCGAACTGGGCGGACTCGCGGGTCTGGTCGGCGACCTCGGCTGCGTGCAGCAGGGCCTTCGTCGGGATGCACCCGCGGTGCAGGCAGGTCCCGCCGACCTTGTCCTTCTCGACGAGGGCCACGCTCATGCCCAACTCGGCCGCGCGCAGGGCACACGCGTAGCCTCCGCTTCCGCCGCCCAGGATGACGATGTCGTACGGCGCGTCGCTCGCCACGGTCGCTCCTCCGAGGACGTGGGTGTCCAGGACCCTGTCCGTGCACGGATCGCGCCATCCTTACACCCCGGGTCACTTCCGCGGAATCAGCGCACGGGCCGACCTCGCGTACCGTGACGTCATGGGACTGTTCGGCCGGCTGCGCCGGCACAGGCCGGCGGCGGGCGGCCGACTCGCGCTTCCGCAGGACGTCGCGCACTTGGAGGCGTTCGCCCGATCGCGGCCGGGGGTGGAGGCCTACGTCGAGCCGCGCACCGCGGTGACCGAGACCACCGTCGTGCTGGTGGCCTCGACGGGGGAGTGGACCCGCCGCCGGGTCGCGGGCCCGCGAGCCGCGCACGATCTCGGGCGCCGCCTCGGGATCCCGGTGTACGACGCGCAGGTCGTCGGCTATCCGCGGCGGATGCGGGAGTGGACCCGCCGCCGCCGCGAGGCGGACAGCCTCGACTGAATCCGGACGCCGATCGCGGGGCCGCCCGCTTCCGCGCGCGACCGTCAGCCGCCGGCCAGGTCCTCGACGACCTGGACGAACGTGCGCACCGCCGCGCCGGTGCCGCCCTTCGGGGTGTAGCCGTAGGGCTCCCCGTGGTTGAACGCCGGCCCGGCGATGTCCAGGTGCGCCCAGCGCACCCCGTCGGGCACGAACTCGCGGAGGAACACCCCGGCGCGCAGCATCCCGCCCCACTTGTCGCTCGCCACGTTCGCGATGTCGGCGACCTCCGAGTCGAGCCCCTTGCGCAGCTCGTCCGGCAGCGGCATCGGCCATGCGGCCTCGCCGGCGCGCCCCGCGGCGTCCACGACCGCGGCGCGCAGCTCGTCGTCGTTCGCCATCACCCCGAACGTCCGCGTGCCCAGCGCCACGAGCTGGGCCCCGGTGAGCGTCGCGGCGTCGACGAGCACGTCCGGGTGCTCCTCCGCGGCCCGCACGATCGCGTCGGCGAGGATCAGCCGCCCCTCGGCGTCGGTGTTGAGCACCTCGACGGTCTTCCCGCCGTACGTCGTCAGCACGTCCGACGGGCGTTGCGCGGTGCCGCTCGGCATGTTCTCCGCGGTCGGCACCCACCCCGTGACGTTGCCGCGAGGGGCGAGGTCACGGACCGCCTGCATCGCCGCGATCACGGCGGCGGCCCCGCCCATGTCGCTCTTCATCCAGTCCATGCCCTCCGCCGGCTTCAGCGACAGCCCGCCGGAGTCGAACGTGATGCCCTTGCCGACCAGCGCGACGTGGCGGGTTGCCTCGGGGTGGCGGTAGGCGATGCGGACCAGCCGTGGCGGGTGAGCCGAGCCCTGCCCGACGCCGAGGATGCCGCCGAAGCCTCCCCGGCGCAGCGCGTCCTCGTCGAGCACCTCGACCTCGAGCCCGGCGCAGGCGGCGACCGCCGCGTCGGCCAGCTCCTGCGGGTGCAGGTCGTTCGGCGGCGTGTTGACCAGGTCGCGGGCCAGCGCCACCGCGCGGGTGACCACCTCGGCGCGGCGGACCGCGTCGCGGGCCGCCGGGTTCTCCGCGTTCGCGACGATCAGCGACACCGCGGTCACCGGAGGCTTGCGCTGATCGGCGCTCGCGGAGCGGTAGCGGTCGAACGCGTAGGCGCCGAGCAGTGCGCCCTCCGCCGCGGCCCGCACGTCCTCGCCCGGGAGCGCCAGCGCGACGCGTGACGTGCCGGCGAGGGCGCGCACGGCCGCACCGGCCGCCCGGCGGACCGTCTCGGCGGCGAACCGTGCGGGCCCCCCGTCGCCGTCGCCCTCGGCGGGCGCAGCGCCGAGCCCGACGGCGGCGACGACCGGCGCGCGGGTGGCGCCGAGCGACGACAGGCGGGTGACCTCGCCCTCACCACCCGACGCGCCGAGGGCGGCGAGCGCCGCGGCGAGGCGCCCCCCGAACGCCGCGTCGAGCGAGCCCGCCCCGGGCGCGAGTCGCGGGGGTGACCCGTCCGCCGATGTCGTGACCCCCACGACGATCGCGTCGGTGTCCACGACGGCGGGGTCCGCGCTCGCCAACGTCAGCGTTGTCACGACCGGTGATGCTACTGGCGCGCGCCGACGAGTAGCGTCGCGCGCCATGTCCGCCACTCCCCGCTCCCAGCGCCGGTCACCGCTGCGCCGGTCACCACTGC
>DATGDX010000057.1:0-7472 GCA_035310665.1 Mycobacteriales bacterium
CCCGCTCGCCTCGACCAGCCGGTGCGCCTCGGCCGCCTCGCGCAGCGGCAGCACCCGGTCGACGACCGGGTGAACCTCGCCGCGTTCCACGAGCGGCCACACGTGCTCCCGGACGGCGCGCACGATCGCCGCCTTCTGCGCCGTGGGGCGTCCGCGCAGCGACGTCGCGTGGACCGCACCGCGCTTGGCGAGCAGCAGCCCGAGGTCCAGCTCGGCTCGGCGCCCCCCTTGGAGTCCGATGGTCACGGTGCGCCCGTCCGGCGCGAGCGCCGCGACGTTGCGGGCCAGGTAGCTGGCGCCCATGTTGTCGAGGATCACGTCCACGCCCCGTCCCCCGGTCTCCTCGCGCACCCGGGCGACGAAGTCCTCCTCCCGGTAGTTGACGGCCACAGCGGCTCCCAGCTCGCGACACCGGGCGAGCTTCTCCGGCGTACCCGCGGTGCAGAACACGTGCGCGCCGTGCGCCCGCGCCAGCTGGATCGCCATGGTCCCGACGCCGCTCGCGCCGCCGTGCACGAGGAAGGCCTCGCCGGGCCGCAGCCCCGCGAGTTCGAACACGTTCGACCAGACGGTGCAGGTGACCTCGGGCAGGGCCGCGCTCGTGACCAGGTCCAGCCCGAGGGGCACCGGCAGCAGCTGACCGGCGGGTACGGCGACCCGCTGCGCGTATCCGCCGCCGGCGAGCAGCGCGCACGCCTCGTCGCCGACCGCCCAGCCGTCGACGCCGTCGCCGAGCGCGGCGATCCGCCCGGTGCACTCGAGGCCGGGGACGTCGGACTCGCCCGGTGGGGGCGGGTAGAAGCCGCGCCGCTGCATGATGTCGGCCCGGTTCACCGACGTCGCGACGACGTCGAGGAGCACCTCGCCGGCGCGCGGCTTCGGGTCCGCGACCTCGGCCCAGGTGAGGACCTCCGGCCCGCCGAAGGTGGGCAGCGTCATGGCGAACACGGTCGGCGAGAGTACGCGCGCGGGTAGACCCCCGACATGTCCATCGACTGGCCGACGGTCGTGGGATTCCACACCAACCCGGTGGAGATCGTGGTTCGGGGCACGGTCACCTACTTGGCGATCCTCCTGCTGCTGCGCTTCACGTTCAAACGGGAGGCCGGCACCACCTCGATGACCGACCTGCTCGTGCTCGTGCTGCTCGCGGACGCGGCGCAGAACGCGATGGCCGGCGACTACCGCTCGGTGCCGGAGGGGCTCCTGCTCGTCGCCACCCTGGTGTTCTGGACGGTGGCCGTCGACGCGCTGGCCTACCGCTACCCGCGGTTTCGCCGCATCGTCCAACCCAAGCCCCTGGTGCTGATCCGCAACGGGCGCATGCTCCGGCGCAACATGCGCCGAGAGCTGATGACCGAGGAGGAGCTGCTTTCCGAGCTGCGCCAGCGGGGCGTCGCCGACGTCAGCACCGTCGAGTGCGCGCAGATGGAGCCGGACGGCGAGGTGAGCATCATTCTCAAGGCCGGCGAGCCGCCGGTGGACGCTCCGGGCAAGAAGACCTTCTAGGCTGCCGGTACGGGTGTGCGGCGCCCGTCTCGCGGTGCCGGTTCCTGGTGCCGGTTCCTGGGCGCCGGTTCATGGTGCCGGGCCGGGGAACGACGGGGACACGGACGGGTGTCGGAGAGGACGACGATGAGCGTCAACAGCTTCGGGGCCGAGGGCCGCCTGGCAGTCGGGGACTCGACGTACTCGATCTTCCGCCTGCACGCCGTGCCGGGCGCGGACCGGCTCCCGTTCAGCCTCAAGGTCTTGCTCGAGAACCTGCTGCGCACCGAGGACGGCGCCAACATCACGGCGGACCACGTCCGCGCGCTCGCCGCGTGGGACCCCGCGGCCGAGCCCAGCACGGAGATCCAGTTCACCCCGGCCCGGGTCCTCATGCAGGACTTCACCGGCGTGCCATGCGTCGTCGACCTCGCCGCGATGCGGGAGGCGATGGCGCAGATCGGCGGCGACCCCGACAAGATCAACCCGTTGGCGCCGGCGGAGATGGTCATCGACCACTCAGTGATCGCCGACTTCTTCGGCATGCCGGACGCGATCGAGCGCAACATCGCGCTGGAATTCGAGCGCAACCGCGAGCGCTACCAGTTCCTGCGCTGGGGGCAGAGCGCGTTCGACAACTTCCGGGTGGTCCCGCCGAACACCGGGATCGTGCACCAGGTCAACGTCGAGTACCTCGCCCGCGTCGTGTTCCCCAACTCCGCGACCGGTCAGGCCTACCCGGACACCCTCGTCGGCACCGACTCGCACACCACCATGGTCAACGGTCTCGGTGTGCTCGGGTGGGGCGTCGGCGGCATCGAGGCCGAGGCGGCGATGCTCGGCCAGCCGGTGTCGATGCTCATTCCGCGGGTGGTGGGCTTCAAGCTGTCCGGCGAGCTGCCCGAGGGAGCGACCGCGACGGATCTCGTGCTCACCATCACCGAAATGCTCCGCAGGCACGGGGTCGTGGGCAAGTTCGTGGAGTTCTACGGCCCGGGCGTCGGCAACGTGCCGCTCGCGAACCGGGCCACGATCGGCAACATGAGCCCCGAGTACGGCTCCACCTGCGCCATCTTCCCAATCGACGCCGAAACCCTCACCTACCTGCGGCTCACCGGGCGGCCGGCCGAGTCCGTCGCGCTGGTCGAGGCCTACGCGAAGGAGCAGGGGCTCTGGCACGACCCGGCGCGCGACCCCGACTTTTCGGAAACCCTCGAGCTGGACCTGTCGACCGTGGAGCCGTCGCTGGCCGGCCCCAAGCGCCCGCAGGACCGGGTGCCGCTGCGCACGTCCAAGGAGTGCTTCCGCGGCGCGCTGGCCGACTACGTGCAGACCGGGCCGAACGGCAGCGTGAAGGGCGCGACCGACGAGTCCAGCGCCGAGTCGTTCCCCGCCTCCGACCCGCCCGCGGTCCACCACGCGACACCTGGCGACGAGCCGGCGCCGCGGGGCGATGCCCCGTCGACCGAGCACCGCCCGCATGCGCGGGTGCCGGTGACGCTCGAGGACGGGCCGTCGTTCGAGCTCGACCACGGGGCCGTCGTCATCGCGGCCATCACCTCGTGCACGAATACGTCCAACCCGTTTGTGATGGTCGGCGCGGGGTTGCTCGCGAAGAAGGCGGTCGAGCGCGGGCTGACCCGCCGGCCGTGGGTGAAGACCACCCTCGCGCCCGGCTCGAAGGTGGTCATGGACTACTACGAGCGGGCGGGGCTCACGCCGTACCTCGAAAAGCTCGGCTTCCACCTCGTCGGCTTCGGCTGCACGACCTGCATCGGCAACAGCGGCCCCCTCCCGGACCCGATCTCGCGTGCGGTGAACGAGCACGACCTGGCCGTGGTGTCGGTGCTGTCCGGCAACCGCAACTTCGAGGGGCGGATCCAGCCGGACGTCAAGATGAACTACCTCGCCTCGCCGCCGCTCGTCGTCGCCTACGCGCTCGCCGGCACGATGGACGTCGACCTGCTGTCCGAACCGTTGGGGACCGGCAGCGACGGCTGCCCCGTCTTCCTGCACGAAGTGTGGCCGAGCAACGCGGAGGTGGAGGCCACCATCGGCGACGCGGTGCAGGCGGAGATGTTCAGCCGCGACTACGCCGACGTGTTCGCCGGGGACGAGCGGTGGCAGTCGCTCGAGGTGCCCAGCGGCGGGACCTTCGCGTGGGACCCGGCGTCCACCTACGTCCGGCGCCCGCCGTACTTCGACGGGATGCCGGCCGAGCCCGCCCCCCTGCAGGAAACCACCGGCGCGCGGGCGCTCGCCGTACTCGGCGACAGCGTGACCACCGACCACATCTCCCCCGCCGGAGCGATCAAGAAGGACTCGCCAGCCGGGCGGTACCTCCTCGAGCACGGCGTCGAGCAGAAGGACTTCAACTCCTACGGCTCGCGTCGCGGGAACCACGAGGTGATGATCCGGGGGACGTTCGCGAACATCCGGCTGCGCAACCGGCTGGCGCCCGGGACCGAGGGCGGGGTCACCGTGAAGCTGCCCGAGGGCGAGCAGATGTCCATCTTCGACGCGGCGACGGCGTACGCCGCGCAGGGGGTCCCGCTCGTCGTGCTCGCCGGGAAGGAGTACGGCTCGGGGTCCTCACGCGACTGGGCGGCGAAGGGGACAGCGCTGCTCGGGGTTCGTGCGGTGATCGCGGAGTCGTACGAGCGCATCCACCGGTCGAACCTCATCGGGATGGGCGTGCTGCCGCTGCAGTTCCGCGACGGCGAGTCGGTCGCCGCGCTCGGGCTCACCGGCCACGAGGTGTTCTCGATCGAGGGGGTCGCCGAGGCCGCGGACATTCCGCGCGAGGTGACGGTGCGCGCCGACGACCGGGAGTTCCGCGCCGTGGTGAGGATCGACACGCCCGGCGAGGCGGCGTACTACCGCCACGGCGGGATCATGCAATACGTCCTGCGGTGGTTGCGCGGCTGAACGGGCCTCACCCCGCGTTTGCTGCCCGCGCACCGCCGTTCCGGGTTCTCTCGTCCACCGAACGGCGGTGCGGGGCCGGGCGCGGCGTCAGGCGTGCCGCGTCAGGTGCGCACGTCCCGGGTCACCGCGCGCGACGGCCACAGCGCGATGAGGAGGCCGAGGAGCACGGTGAGCAGGTGCAGGATGTTGTCGGCCCAGTTGAGCGACAGGATGTTGCCGCTGCGGTTGCCGACGGCCCACAGCCCGTAGAGGAACACGACGCCGTACGCGGCCGCGAGGATCCACCCGTACGTGCGGGCACCGGCCAGCGTGCGGGCCAACGCGAGACCGAGGACGCCGACGACGATGTGCACGATGTTGTGCAGCGGGTTCAGCTCGAAGATGCCGAGCAGCCGCTCACCGGTAACCGCGGCGAAGCGGTCGAAGCCGGTGACGAGGAACCCGACGATGCCGACCGCCAGGTAGACCGCCGCGACAACGAGCGCGAGTGTGCGGGCGGGGTGCGATGCGGGCGCCCCTTCGCCCCGAAGGCTCATGAGTCCTCCTCCTCTTCCCTTTCTTCCTCTTCTGATCCGTCCCCCCTCGCGGGCGTCCTTCCCGCCCCGCACCCCGGGAACCATCCTCATCTGGCGAGGCGGCAGGGCCCGGCGCCGGTTTCCGGCCGGTTGCGACCGGGCAGGTGCGCCGCCATGAGCGACGACAGGCGTGACGTCATCGAGGTGCTCGAGCACGACCACCGTGAGGTGGAAGAGCTTTTCGCGCGGTTTCGCACGGTGTCGCGGCAGGACTCGGAGGAGCGGCAGAAGATTGCCGACCAGCTGGTCATCGAGCTGGTGCGCCACTCGGTCGCCGAAGATTTAGTACCTCTACCCCGCGAGCAAGGCCGCGCTACCGGGCGGTGAGGAGCTCGTGGAACACGAGATCCGTGAGCACGCCGAGGCCGAGCAGACCATGAACCGTCTCGACGGGCTGCGCCCCGACGACGACGCGTTCGACGCGACGGTGTTCGAGCTCGAGACGCAGATCCGCCACCACATCGCGGAGGAAGAGGACAAGCTCTTCCCCGCGCTACGGGCCAACGCCTCCGCCGAGGAGCTGCACGCGCTCGGTGCGAAGGTCGAAGCTGCGAAGAAGATTGCGCCGACCCGACCGCACCCGATGGCGCCGGACCGTCCACCGCTGAACAAGCTGCTCGGCCCCGGGACCGCGCTCGTCGACCGCGTCCGCGACCTGATTACCGGGCGCGGGAAAGACTGACCGACCGGTCGACGTCGGGAGGGGGACAGCTGCGCGCGCGGGCGCTAGCGTGGCGTGCGTGAGCATTCCCCGCTCGCCGGATGCGGAGGATCTTCCGCCGCCGCGCCTCGAAGAGGTCAGCGAGGGCGTCTACGCCTACCTGCAGCTGCACGGGCAGTGGGGGCTCAACAACGCGGGCGTCCTCCGCGGGCGGACCGCGCTGACGCTTGTCGACACGTGCTTCACGGTCCGGCGCGCCCAGGCGTTCCTGAACACCGTGCGGTCCATGACGGACCTGCCGATGCGCACCCTGGTCAACACCCACCACCACGGGGACCACACCTACGGCAACTTCCTGGTGCCGACCGCGACGATCGTGGGGCACGAGCTCACCCGGCAGGAGGTGCTCGCGACCGGCCTGTCGACGCAGAAGCTGTTCGCGGAGGGTGTCGACTGGGGCGACATCTCGATCGCCCCCCCGTTCGTCACCTTTACCGACCGGCTCACGCTGTACGTCGACGAGCTGCGGGTCGACGCCATCTTCGTCGGCCCCGCGCATACAACCAACGACGTCGTGTATCATGTCCCGGAGCGGCGGTTGCTGTTCAGCGGCGACTTGGTGTTCAACGGCGGGACGCCGTTCGTGCTGATGGGGTCGGTCGCCGGCTCGCTCGCGGCGTACCAGCGCCTGCGCCTCCTCGAGGTCGACACCGTCGTCCCCGGGCACGGACCGGTGTGCGGACCCGAGGCGTTCGACCGGATGGCGCGCTACCTGAAATTCATCCAGCGGGTGGCCCTGGACGCGTGGAGCGTGGGCGTGTCCCCCCTCGACGTCGCGCGCTCGGTGAACCTCGGCGAGTTCAGCGACTGGCACGACCGGGAGCGGCTCGTGGGCAACCTGCACCGCGCGTACTCGGAACTGCGCGGCGAGCCGCTCGGGGTGCCGTTCGACTGGCTGGGCCCGGTCGCCGACATGGTCGCGTACAACGGGGGCCGGCCCCTGCGCTGCCTCGCCTGAGGATGCCGCGCTGCCTCGCCTGAGGACGCGGGGCTGCCTCGCATAGGGACCCGGCCGGCGTCGTGAGGGCGGCCGAGTCCGTGGGTAGGGAGAGGTCATGGCCTACGACGCACCAGACGCAGCCGGCGCCGACGACCTGCTCGGCAAGGCCGAGGAGTCCGCGGAGCAGGACCCCGGTGCCGAGGACGACCTCGCCGACGACACGGAGACGTAGCCGCCCCGGAAAACGGGTGGGGATTGAAGCGACGAGCCTTTCGCGTCACCGCAGGGGTCGCGGCTCACCGTAGATGAAGTCGTCCATCGCTACCGCGTCCCGCAGGCCACCGTCACGGTTCTGCGGTGACAGCGCGACGTTGCCGCTCGTGATCTCTACCCGGTAGATGTCCCGCACGCTCCGCGTCACTCCCGCGAACGACAGGCTGCGGCTGCCACCCGCGGGCGGCACCTGCTGGCGGTGCAGCAGGCGCCCTCGCTGGTCGACGTAGTCGAGCCACGTCGTCCCTGGGCGATCCACGTCGGTGAACACGGCGCCGAAGCCGCTCACGGTTGCCGGCCGGTTCGTGCCGGGGACGAAGAAGTAGACGCTCATCCGGGTGGTGTTGAGAGCGGTGAACAGCCGAGGCGGGCTGAACGTGGCGAAGATCTGCGGATACTGGCGGTTGAGGTTGCCGAACCGGACGGCGGTCTTGGTCGGGTTGTTCTGAGTGGCGCTCACCTGGAACCGGTTGCCGGGCGCGGTGAA
This sequence comes from Mycobacteriales bacterium, assembly GCA_035310665.1. Classification (GTDB taxonomy): domain Bacteria; phylum Actinomycetota; class Actinomycetes; order DATGDX01; family DATGDX01; genus DATGDX01. The sequence goes on from DATGDX010000057.1 coordinate 7,413, forward strand.
CACCGCACCGCGGCGGGCCGTGTTGTAGAGGAAGTCCGCAGGGAGCAGATTCGGCGCCGA
>DATGDX010000058.1:0-16093 GCA_035310665.1 Mycobacteriales bacterium
AGCCGACGACCTCAAGGCCAAGGCCGTGTCCGCGCTGCACCGGCTGCAGAAACTGCCCCATCTCATCCGTGGTTTCTTCGCCGACTCGAATTTGCGGTACATCACCGCCTGATCCACTTACTTACGATCCCCTTGGTAAGACCCTGGAAACGATTCGGATCCGGGCGGTGCGGCAGACCGAAGACGGTCGCTGTCGGTGCTGTGACGGCTGCGGACCTCGTTACGACGCCGGCCCGCCGTTGCCCGCCGCCTTGCGGTAGTCGACGGCTCGCCTGCTCACGCCGAGCATGTGGGCCGCGCCTCCCGGCCCGCCCGCCTCCGCCAGCGCGATGCGCGTCGCGGTGTCCGCGACTTGCTCCTTCAGCGCCTTCAGCCCTACCCCTCTCGTCAGGGCGATGCGGATCGCCCGCTCGAGCTCCTGCGGCCACGCCTGGGCCGGCATGAATTCGGTACCCGGCGGTGCCCCGGCCGGTGAGGCAGCGTCCGACGGGGCCAAGGGATCCGCCGGGATCGGGGTCGGCCGGGTTACGGCTCTGGCTGGCCGGTCGTCGCGCGGGATGTCCCCCACCGTGATCGGCCCGTCGCCGACGTGCCGCGTCGCGACCCGCATCGCGAACTGACGCAGCTCTCGGACGTTGCCCGGGTAGTCGCGCTCTGCCACCATCGCCGCGACCGCGGGATCGAGGGGCGGCGCCAGGCCGCCGGGCCGGGTCTGCGCGAGGAAGTGCCGGAACAGCGGAACCACGTCCTCGCGCCGCTCCCGGAGCGGCGGCAGCCGGACGGTCGCCGCGGCTAGCCGGAAGTACAGGTCGCGGCGGAAGCCTCCCGCGTCCTGCTCCGCGAGCAGGCTCCGGTTGGTCGCCGCTAGCAGCCGGAAGCGCGTCGACTGCCATCGCGTGCCCCCTACCGGCTTGAACGCGCCCTCCTGGACGACGCGCAACAGCTCCGCCTGCAGCGCCAGCGGCAGCTCGCCAACCTCATCCAGGAACAGCGTGCCGCCGTCGGCGAGCTCGAACGCCCCAGCGCGGGCCGTCGCCGCGCCTGTGAAGGCGCCCTTCGCGTGACCGAAGAACTCGCTGCCCGACAGCGACGGGACTACCGTCGTGCAGTCGACCAGCACGAGGTCGCGCATCCCCGGGCGCGGGTCGAGCGCGTGGACGAGGCGGGCAACGACCTCCTTGCCGGTCCCCGTCTCGCCGGTGAGTAGCAGCGGCGAGGTCGTGAACCGCGCTATCTCGACCACGTCCCGCAGCACGCGCCGCCAGCTCGCCGACCGGCCGGGCGCGGCCGACTGCACCTCCTCAGAGTCGACGAGGGCGTCGACGGTCGCCCAGCGGTCGAGGCGCGCGAGCACGCCAGTGACGTCGGCGTCCGGAGTCAGCGGAAGGGCGTCTTCAGCGCCGGCGGCCAGCAGCTGCCACGGGTCCGCGCGCACCGTGGGGGCGAGCACGACGAGGACGCGGCCGCTAGGCGCGAGAGCCTGCGCGGCCTCGGCGATCTCGTCTTCGTCGCCGGCGCCCACGAGGACGCCCGGTTCGCCGGGCTGCCGCGGTCCGCCCTCCACGAGCCCGGCGGCGCGCAGCGCCGCGACGACCCTGCCCATGTCGGCGGCCCCGCCCACCCCGGTGGCGCTGCTCGCCGCCGCATGGGCGCCGCCGGCACCGCCGGCCACGATGAACCACGCCACGCTATTCCCGCTCCTGCCGGAAGTCGCTGTGCATTCGCCGCGCCGGCGCGCGCGTGCGGCGGTCGCGGCTCGAATGCCGAGACGATGCTGACAGAGCGGCCAGCCAGTCAAGCCGCCAGACCACGAGGGTGTACCCGGACCAGAAATGCAGCGCCTCGTCCAGCCTCAGCCGATCGCGGGCGGGCGACCCGCTTGCGGTGTCGCTGAGCAGCCGTTCGCCGCCGCAGTCAGGAAGGCGCAAGCTAGTTAGCCCGGGCGCGTAGCGCCGACGCGCCGGGCAGCTGGCTGGCCAACTCACCACGGTTGGTAGGCGTCACGTCCTCGGACCCCTACTGCGGGATTTCGAGGTGGTAGGCAGGGTCGGAGGATGACGGAGTGAGGAATCGCGAGATGCGCGGATCGGCACGTACGACGAGCTCGAACGAGCGTTTGTTGCGAATTGAACTCGGGGCGATGTCAATGACATTTAGGCGTGCCGGATCCGCGGTGTGCTTCGAGACACTGGACGGACCCAAGAGCAGGATCTCGGCCGTCATATCGGAAAGGATCTTATCCTTGCTCAGGCCTGCCTTCTTTCCTGCCACGTAGACGTCGATAACACGCTCACCCGGTCGGGCGTACAACGCTTTTTGAGCAGCGACACCGTGTCGTTCGAGGTTCGCGTACATGATTCGTGCCTGATCCGCTGGCGTTCGGGAGGTACTAGTGATGAGAAGACCAGGCAGGCCCGCACGTACACAGATGTCCTGCAGTATCGCCAGGGAGCGTGTGCTTACAGAACTGCGGTTCGCTCGGGGACCGAATGAGATGTAAGGTGTCGTACTGGTAAGGGGCGGACGCGACCCTTCTGCCAGCCGCTGTAGGGCGGGACGGACGAGGGTGTCCCGGATGCGTCTCCACTCCTGCGCCAGGGTCTTCTCGTGAGATGCAATCACCCTCCCCTGCCGCTCCGGGTGTGCAGCGGAGAAGATCATGTCGGCTAGGACGTTCTCGTCGTGGGTGCCCAGAGCGAACGCCGCGCTGATCGCCTGGGGCCAGCGCCGCTCCGCGAGCGCGGTGCGCAGCTGCTGATCCAGGCCGGGGGCGCCACCCTCGCGCTCCGACTCGTCCTCGGCCGGCTTCCGGGCCTCGTCCACCCCACGTGGAACAGCCGTCGCTCTCGTCGGGTAGGGCGCCGCAGTGCGTGGGTCGCTGGTGGCGGCCCGGTTCGGACCGCTACCGATCATCTGCAATTCCCCCTGGATTCCGCGTCTGTCATCTGCCGAGCGCACGTGACAAGGACGCGGCTCCTGGTAGAAGTAGCGTGCGGCAACGCGCCCGCGCGCTAGCTGGCCATCGGGCCGCCGGGTCACGCGGGCGAGGTCGTAGTGCGCGGGCGGGCGGGCGTGGTGGACGACGGTGCAATTACTTCCATTACTTTGAAGGGCCCAAGCCCGCCGAACCGCCAGGGCGCGCGCTTGAGCTGCGGTCGGGCACCAGTAATTGTGCCGACCTGGCAGATTCGTGATTTTGACGCACCTGACGGCGAGCGGGTCGGGTCCAACTTCGGTCACGGATCGCTGTTGCACGGTCGCTCCTGTCAGGGGTCGAGGGATCTCGTTCGGACCTGCCAGACGGGTCGGCGAGCTATTCGAGAGCGAAGTTGCACCGCCGGTCGGACCTCTCCCTAGCTGTCAAGCGGGGCCGGTGGGCGGGTGCGGGTCCCGTCATTGCTGGCCACTCCTAATCACATGTGGCGACGGCAACTGGCGCACGGGTCGGACGAGGCGGAGCAGATTGCCGCCGAGGACTGCGGCGCGCCCGGGAGGGTCCAACCGCAGCGCGAGGACCTTCGCGAGCTCCACTCCCGGATGCAGAAACGGGCCGTCGCTGCCGAACAGGATCTTTTCTGGGCCGGCTCGGCGTGCGGCGTCGGCGAGCAGGTCGAAGTAACGGACGCCGGACGTGTCGGTGAAGACGTTCGGCAGCCGGGCGAGCTGGTCGACGAAAGCCACCTGCGCCTTCCAGTCGTCCGCGAACGACGAGAGGTGAGGGATGATCCACGCCACGTCGGGGTACGCGCGGGCGATCATCTCGACGTTGGCGGTGTCGCCGCGGGGGTCGTAGAGCACCGGCAGGCGCCGGGCGCGCGCGACGTCCCCGATCTCCCTGGTAATCCGCCCGTTGCTCCAGTGCACCTTGATGCCACGGAAGCCCCAGCTGTCCACGGCCTCACCGACCATCGCCGAGATGCGGCCACGGTCGGTCACCGGGTTGACGAACGCGAACCCGAGGAACCGCCCCGGAGCGCGCCGGACGAGCAGCGCGACGTCGCGGTTCGCGCGCGCGTAATCGGAGGTGAGCGGCGCGAACAGCACCGTGTGGGTGATACCCGCCTCGGCCGCGCGGCGCAGGTAGGCGGACAGCGGTGCGGCGGTGTCCCACGGACCGGAGAACCCCTCCCCGACGCCGGCGTGGCAGTGCGAGTCGACAATCATGCCGGGATCGTCCGTTCCCAGGCAGCGTCCGAGACGACGTCGAGGACGCGATCGATCTCAGCGCGGCGGTGCCGGGCGGTGACCGCCCAGGTAACCGCCACCGCGCTGGGCCGGCAGCGCGGCACCGTCAGCAGGATCCGGATGTCGCGCTCGGCGAGGCGGCGGAGCAGGGCCCGGCCGGTGCGGGCGGGGACCGGCACCGACACCAGCGGGAAGGGCCACCCGACCGCCCGCAGGCCGAGCCGCGCGAGCCCGTCTCGCAGCCGGGCGACGAGGCGGGCGAGCCGCTCCCGGAGCCGGTCGTTGCGCCGCTCGTCGGCAGTTGCAGCCGACGCGGCCGCCAGGTCCGCCGCCGTCGGCGGGCTCGCGTGCCAGCGCGTGCCCCGCGAGCGCAGCGGGCGGACGAACGCGGCGGGGCCGGTCGTCACCGCGAGCGGGGCGCCGTAGCCTTTCGCCAGCGACGACACCTGCACGGCGGAACCCGGTCGGCTCCCGAGCCAGCGGACGGTCCCCGCCCCGTCGGTGCCGAACGGCGCGCCGCGTCCCGGGTCATGCCCGAGCACCCCGGCCGCCTGCGTGTCGTCCACCAGGAGGACGCCGCCCCGCGCGCGGACCGCAGCCTCCAGATCCGGCAGCGGCGCCGGCCGGTTACATCCGGGGCACCAGCCGTCGGTGACCGCGACAATGGGACCGCGCCGGCCGTCCGCCCGCTCCACGAGGTCGGCGACGTCGTGGTGCCGGAACGGCCGTACCTGGGCGCCGCGGGTCAGCGCCGCCGCGCAGGCCGCGACGGCTAGCGGGTAGCTCGCCTCGTCTACCAGGACGAGGCCGCCGCTCGGGACGGCCGTTGCCACCGCGTCCCACAGCCCGTGCAACGCCGAGCGGTGCACGACGCCCGCCTCCGCGCCCTGCCGCGCGGCGATCCGTGCGGCGAGCGCGGGGGCGGCCGGTGGCTCGTCCAGCGCTGCGGGCCGGCCGGTTGTCAGCGTCGGCCAGTCGGGCCCTCGCGCCGGATGCCGCCACCCGAGGAACAGCGCGGAGGTGAAGTCGAGCATCGCTGGCTCACGCCCGCCGGCGCTGGTCGGCCGAGCGGCGGGCGAGTAGGTCCGCCGGCATGGTCGCGTCGATCTCGGCCACGAGATCCACGCCCGTGACGGCCCGATACGCGTGCACGTAGCGCTGAATCTGATTGCGCCACGCACGCACCCAGTTCTTCGCGCTGTCCCCGGTCACGGTCGTGGAGTTCCAGTTGCCGTAGCGGATCGACAGCAGCAACTGCTCGCCCCGCACCGCGAGTTCGTGGAAATGCGTGATCGACGTGCTGCTCCAGCCCTGGATGGACTTCATCGAGTCCACCCGGTCCATCCACGGCTCCTCGTACGGCACCATCGGGCGCCCACCAAGGAAGTCGCGCATCTCCGGCTGCGCGAGCAGCCATTGCTCGACGAGCATCTGGATGCGGGCGTCCGTCGGCAGGTCGCCGAACTGGTTGTGCGCGCCTTCGGCGAGCACGAGATGGGTGTCGCGCAACGCGTTGAGCACCGGGAATGCGTCCGCGTTCACCGTCATGTCGTCGTCGAGCGCGAAGAAGACGTGCGCCTCGTGCAGCAGCGTGTGGAAGGCCTCGAGGAATCTTGTGCGCCGCTCCACGTAACGCCCAGTCCCCGGCACGACCCGTCCGATGAGGGCGAGCCCGTATTCATACTCGTACTCCGCCGCCCGCCGCCGGACTGTGAGCCGGTGGACCTCGTCCTCCGCCCACGACCAGAGCAGGTGGCGCAGCGGCCGCAAGGGGTTGAGGTCGAAGCGCGCGAGCGGGTCGAGCCCCGGCCCGGGGCGCCGGTTCTGGAAGCGGGCCAAGATGTGGTTGAGGGTCTGGACGAGCCCGCCCTCCTCCTGCCAGTAGCTCCAGATCAGCTCGACTGGAAACGGCTCCTGCAAGATGGTCGGGTCAATGTCGGAGCAGGGGTCGCCGCTCAGCGCGTCCGGGAACCGCTGCACGACCTGGTCTAAGTAGGGCAGCCGGCCGTCCTCAGTGCGGTAGGCCGCGAGCAGGCCCCGCTGATCGACGACCGGCACCTGCAGGGAGAGGAAATCCTCCGTCGCCTTGACCAGGTTCTCGTAGGCGTTGGGCCCGAACCGCTCTCCCTGCATACAGACTCTCGGGTCGACGTAGGCGCGGTACAGGTTGAACCTGCGGGCGCCGGTCTCGGCCAGGATGACCGAGGACAGGACCTCGTCAGAGGTGGGGGTCGCCGCGGCTCGGGCGAGCTGGACAGTCCGGGGCGGCGGGGGTGGGGTGGTCTGCGGCGGCTCCCCCGAGACGAGCTGGAAGGGGATGGCGGCCGGCGTGGCGTTTGGCTGCGGTCGCCCCTTGCTCTGGTCGAACTGGTCGGCAGTGAAGACGCGCAGCTCGTAGTTGCCGGGCGCCAGCGGCGCGAGATCGTCCGAGACGTCGAACTTGTAGGTGCCCTCCTTGTCGGTGCCCTTTACGAAGCAGACCGCACTCCACGCAAGCTGGCGGCCGGTTCCGTCGGTGACCGTGTAGAACAGGTTCTTGAGTTCGTCTGCGGTGCCGGTGAGCCTGACGAGAACGGCGTTGGGCGAGACCTCGAATTGCTCCTCGATTTTGATGGTCATCGTTCCTCTCTTCCTAGACGAGAAGGCGCAGCCACGGTGACGACGGCGCCGGCAGCGCGGACGACGCCGCCGCCGGCGCCGACGGCGTGCCGAACGGGACTTCCCGCTCGCGGACGTCGAGGCTGCTGCGGACCGCCCACGCGGTCAGTACCGCGGACAGCACCTCGCTCTCCCGCGCGGGCGGCAGCCGACCGGCAGCGCGGGCCTGCCCCGCCACCGCGAAGACGAGGGTTGGGGCCTGCCTCGCGAGCACCGCGATGTCGTCCCGCCACTCGCGGTGCAGGTCCAGCAGCCGCTCGGGACGTCGCGCGGCCGTCGGCATCACGTCCGCGAGTCGCAGCCCGTTCAGGGCCGGCGGCCGGTGACCGGCCAGCAACTCCGCCATCTCGGGCAGGCTGGCTTCCTGGTCCGCGATGGTGCGCCGTTGGTCGGCGGGTAGCCCGTCGGTCGGGTAGTACGCCTTCCACGCCGCGGCGAGGGCCGCCCACTGCGGATGCGGGTAAAGCGTGTCGCCGATCATCCCGCTAAGCAGCACGCGCAGGTACGGCATCGGATGCGGGTCGTCCCCGGAGGGACGGAACACGAAGAACCGGGGCAGGCTGACGACCGCGAGAAGGCCCAGCGTGGACGAGATGCCGAGCTTGCCAATCGACCAGAAGTCGGCCACGCACTCCGAGACCGTGCGCTCCCAGCTCGCCCAGACACGCTCTCCGGCCGGCCCGCTGGCCGCTTGCCGCCCACGGACGTCCCGGCGGAGCGACTCGACCAGGCCGAGGACCGCCGCCGCCTGGTGCCCCACCTCGTGAACGAGGGAGGACGCGACGCCGTGTCCGATCATCCGCTCGCGTGGCACACGGATGATGGCGACGGGGTTGGGACGCCCGCCTGGCAGACGCGTCCGCGCGCGGCGGATCGCCGCACCCGGGCCCCGCGCGAGGTAGCAGATGACGGGCGGGACCTGGCCTGGCCAGCGGGCGTCCGCGAGAGCGTCCGCGGCGAGGGCATCCAGGCCCGACAGCCACACGCCGGTGGCGGTCTCGCTGCGCTGGCTGATGACCTCGTTGAACAGGTCGAGCTGGGACAGCACGTCGTTGAACCGCAGGCGGATGACGACGAACCGGCGCTGCTGCTCGCCTGGCTGCGCGGTCCGGCCCGGACCGCGCAGCCAGGCGAGGTAATCGCGTATCTGCCGGCGCAGGTCGCTGCGGCTCTCGTGCAGAAAACGCTCGATGATCCGGTGCGCCCGATACGGCAGGGCCGCGGACAGCACCATCGTCTCAGTGAGCACGAACGGCCGCAGCTGCCCGAGCCGGGTGAGTAGGGCCAGCGCCTCCTGCTCGATCAGCCCGGCAGCGAGCTCGGCCGCATAGTCGCGCTCCTCCGACGCCGCCGCCACAGCCGTCCCCGCCCTCACTCGAATTCGAAGCCGCTGCTGTCGTCGGCGTCGTATCCGGCGCCCGCGTAATCGTCGGCGTCACCGCCGACGTCACGGCCCCCGTTGCTCGTCCCGACGCCGTCCCAGCCCCAGTCGGCCCCGACGTCTTGGGTCGCAGGCTGCCAGTCCCCGATCCACGCCGGGTCGGCCGCCCACTGCCAGCGCAGCGGAGGCCAGCGCCGCACGGGATACCCGCGGTAGGGACGAGGTCGGTAGCCAGGCGTCCGCTCGCCGCGGCGTGTCCGCGGCCCCGGCTGTGACCGCAGCAGCGCCGGCGCGTACCGCCGTGCGGCGGCCACGGCCGCCGACCTCGCGACCGCCTTCGCCGGGGCATTCCGTGGGGCCATCCGCGCGTTGCGGACGGTCGCTCGCGCGAACTGGACGTACCTGCGGGCCGCCTCGAACTCCGCCTCGTCCTCGCCGAGCATCTCGGCCTCCTCGGCCTCGAGGAGCTTGCTGGCCATCGCGCCGAGCCCGCCGCCGATGGCCGTGCCCACGCCCGGGATTGGGATCAGCGCTGTCCCCAGCGCAGAGCCGACCATCGGCAGGGCCGTCTTCGCGACGCCCTTGAGGACGCCGCCGACGGCCTTTCCTACACCGGACTTGAAAAACTGCCCGGCACCCTTGACCAGGTTGCCGAGGAAACGGTCGAGCTCGGCTTCCGAGGAGACCGTCAGCAGCTCCTGCGCGAGTTCGTCGACCTCGCTCTCCCCCTGTCCGCCGCCGGCGAACTCCCATTCCTGCAGCGGAGCCTCGGCGTATTCCGACTCGAATATCGACCGGGCCGCACCGCGTCCACCTTCGGAGCGCGGATGGCCCCGGCGGCCGGGCACGCCCGCCAGCGCCGACGGGGACATCTGCGCGATCACCGGGACGAGACCGGGGAGCTGCCGCTGGGCAGCGACGGTCGCCGCGCGCGCCGCGGCGGCCGCGGGCGGCACGCTCGGCGGGGCCGTCACGGCCGTCCGCGCCGCCTCGTCGGCGAAGCGGACGAACGCGCGGGCGGCCTCAAATTCCCGGTCCTCCTGGGAGAGGCCTTCGAGTTCCAGCCCGAGGGCGCTGCCCGCCATCGACCCCAGCCTCGCGCCGAATTGGCCGCCGACACCGGGGGCCACCACGTCGCCGACCACCCGGCCGAGCTGCGGCAGGGCCTGCTTGGCGGCGCTTTTCAGAATGCCGCCCACGGCCTTGCCGGCGCTCGAGTTCACGAACGCCTGCCCTGCGGAGATCGCCGATCTGAGCACGTTGCCGAGAAAGCGGTCCAGCTCCGCCTCGTTGGTGACCTCGAGCAGTTCGCCGGCAAGCTGCAGCTCCAGCGTCTCGTCAAGCCGCCCCTCGTGGTCGCCGCCCTCCGCCTCGTAGTTCTCCGACTCGTAGTTCTCCGTCTCAAAGAGCGCGCGGTCGATGTCGTGCATGGGCATCCTCCTGCTGCTCCAAAGTCCCTGCCCACGGATATGCACAATCCGTGCCAGCGCGGTGGGACGCCTGCGGGTCGCGAGCGGCGAAGCTGGTTTCGCGGTCGGCGCCGCTCAGCAGACAGTGCGGCGAAGGACAGTTCCGGCTGCCGCACTCTGCAGCTCGAGCCGGTACTTCGCGACCGTGCGGCGGGCGACCTGGTATCCCGCGGCGGCGAGGAGCTCGGCGGCCGCGGCATCGCTGCCGGGCGGGTCGTCCGACGACAGCAGCCGGGCGAGCTCGGCGCGCGCGGACACGGCCGTGCCGAAAAAGGCGGACAGCGGCTCGACCCGCCCGCCCGGCAGCGCGACGACCGCGGCCTGCACGGCACGGGTCACAGTCGACGGGTGCAGCCCCAGCGCGCCGGCCAGCTCGACGCGAGTCAGCGGCCGGTGCGTCGCGGGCCCGTGCAGCACGTACTCGCGCTGGAACTGCACAGCGGCGTGCGCGACCCGATGCAACGCAGCGGCGCGCCGGTCGAGGAGATTAAGCAGCGCCCGCGCGTCCGCGACCCGCTCGCGGACCCACTCGGAGCCAGGCTCGGCGCGCGCCAGCTCGGGGTCCACGTCCAGGCCGAGATCGGCGCTCGTCAGGACGTGCACCGCGAGGCCACCGCCGGCGTCCACGTAAACGATCACGTCCGGTGGCACCGAGCCGGCCGACGACACCACAGCGGGCAGCGGCAGCGGCGCAGGCCGCAGCCGGGCGCGCAGGAAGGCGACCGCAGCCTCGACGTCCGCTCGCGCGACACCGCGCGCCTGTGCGATGGCGTGGAAGTCCCCGGCGGCGACGTCGGAGAGGTGCTCGGCCACGAGCCGGACGAGCAACGCCGGCCCGCCGTGGGCTGCGTGCCAGCGCGCCTGCTCGAGCAGGGACGTTACAGCGTCCGGCGCCGCGACGCCGGGTGGTCCGGCCGCCCGCACGGCACCAACCGCTTCGCGCAGCTCGTCGCCGCCGGAGCCGGCGGCGACGCGGACAGCGGCGGCGTCCGGCAGCAGCCCCCGCTCATCGAGAGAGGCAACGACGAGGTCGACAACCCGGGCGAGCCGCGACGGCACGAGTGTCCGAGCTTCGAGACGCAGCTCCTCGCGGGCGTCGACCGTCTGCGCCGGTTCCGTGGGCAGCGCCGGGTACCCGGCGCACCGCATGCACCGCCCGCCCTCCAGCCGCGACGCACACCACCGGCACCGCCTGGGCGGGCCGACGGTCAGCGCCGGGTTCGCGGCGACCCGCGCCGCCACCATCTCGTCCAGCCCCGCCTGCGACAGCGGGAGCAGCGCCAGGACCTGCACGGCCACCGGGGACAGCAGCGGCCGCTGACCGAGCTCCAGCTCGAAACGGACGCCGCCGTCCGGGCGGTCGCGCTCCCCCGGCATGTGACACATCCTGGCGCGGCGCACACCCGGTGGCCGGGCCCGGGTCTGTGTGCGCGCCGGGGACGCCTCCGCCTCGCCGTCGAGTTGCTCGTCGAGGGTGTGGTCGGCTTGCCCGCCTCCGAGGACCTCGCCTTCTACTACCTCGGCCGCGGCACGCCGATCCCGAAGACGCCGGGGGGCTGGCCGAGCTGGTCCGCAAGGCTCCCGAGCGTCGCCTGCGGGCGCTCGTCCTCGCGGTCGTGGCCGTAGGGCCGAGGACAACCGTGGCCGCCTTGGTCAAGTCCTGGGGCTACTCCCCCGCCCTGCCCCTTAGCTGGCTCGGCTTTCTGCCCGATGTCGGACACGAACTCAGCGAGGCCGAGACCCGGCTGATGGACGAGGCCCGCTGCGGCCTCGAGGGCGACGGCGAGCCCGAGGTTGCCGATGGGTAGGGGGCACTCCCCTGCCCGCGACCCCAGTCCTCATGGCTCGCGGCGTTTGGTTGGCGGTTTTGCCTGGGGGAACGCCAGTACCGTCGAGAACCAATTACCGCGCGAGAAACCGCGCGATGATGCACGCGTAGACCCGCGCGGATGGTTTCTCCTTGGGCGCCACAGAATCCACCACTTGAGCACTTGTGCTCGTTAGGGTGCGAATCACAGTCGTGTGATCTTTTGAGGAGGCTCGTGATGGGTCGTGCAGGACGAGTCGGCGCCGGGCCCAGCACCACCACCGAAGTTGTCGGCAAGCTCTATGGCCGCGGGCTGACCATCAGCCGGGACCGGCTCTACACCATGACTGAACTGATCTTCGCCAACAGCGACGTGCAGCCCCGCCATGGGGTCCGGCGCCACTACACCGACGAGCAGATCGACCTTCTCGCGGCCGCGTTCTGGCTCAAAGAGGCCGGGCGCGACGACGAGGAGATCGCCGCGTTGTTCCGTTCGCCCGAGACCGCGGCCGAGGTGCAGCGCCTCGTGACCGATCACATCCGCTGGCTCGACAGCCTCGAGAAGCTCGCGGCCCGCGCTGCCACGACCGCCTGATCGCGCAGGCGATCGAGCACTGAGAGCCCGATTCCGACAAGGAGCCGCCTACCCGGACTGACCCAACAAACGAACGCCTAGACGCGAGAACGCCCCGGTGGGAACCGGGGCGACTCTGCGAACTCTTGGCTTCCGCTACCAGGTCTTGCCGGACCTGTCCGCTCACACATTCCGAAGTGCGAGCGTCACCGTAGTGGAAACCGGGGGTTAGGTCAATGATGCCCCATTTCGGGTGTCCCCTCAGGAGAACCACGTGACGCACAGACACCGGTCGCTCATCACAAGCGACCCGAGTTCCAACCGAGGTGCCCCTCCCTCGGAGTTCTGGCGCGTCCGTAAGACCGCAGGGGTCGGTCATGGCTGACCGGGCCGTGCACTGGCTCGAAGAGGTGATCGCCCGCCACGGCACGAGCGAGTGGCCGGGCCGGGTTCGGATCCCGCTGTCCCAGGCCGCCCTGGCCCGGGCCACGGCCCGCTCGGCCGGCACGGTCAGCTACTACATGCGCTGCCTGGGCCCGCTCGTCGAGCGGCGCGACGGCGCCCTCATCGTCGACGTCGCCGCCCTGGCCGAGCGAGGAGCCATCCGCCGGCAACGACGCACCGAGGTGGCCGAGCAACTCTCCCGCCGCTTCGGGCAGGTCACCGCCGATGGCTCCGCCATCGAGCTCATCGACGGAGCCGGCCCACCGACAGTGCGGGAGATGGCCGCGGGCCTGTGCCTGGCCCCGTCATCGGTGCAGCGTCACCTCCGCGCCCTGCAGGGCGACGGCCGGGCGGCCCGGGGGCCGGCACCTCACCCTTGCCGCCGAACCCACCGACGAGGCGGCGTCAACGCCCGTGGCCTCGAACGTCGTTGCCGGGCTCAGCGCCGCGGTCACCTCGCTTTCCGACACCGCCCGCCGGCTCACTGACCTCGCCCAGCAGCTTCTGGCCCTGGCCCACCCCGATGCCGGGCCCGCGAACATTTGCGCGCCAGTCTTCGCGCGCGAAGACCCGATTTGCGCGCCGAAGTTCGCGGACCTCGCGCGCGAAGAAAGAACCCAACCCTCTTTTGAGCAAGAGAAAGAAAGAAAGCTTTCTGTCTTCTCTGAGAAAAGCCCGCGAGACTTCGCGCGCGAAGATTCGCCCGACTTCGCGGGATCACTGTCGCGGGACCAACTCGACGCCCTGCTCGCCCCCCTGTCCGAGGCGTGCAAGCGCTACGGCAACAAGCCCGGGTTCCTCGACGACAACGGCCGCCGCTACCTGTCCCGCCTGAGCGAGGACCAGCTGCGTGCCGGGGTGGATCAGGTCATCCGCAAGCTTCGGGCCAACACCGCCATCGATCGTCCCTTCGGCCTGCTGGTGGCCCGAGCCAAGGCGGGCGACGTCGAGTTCTTCACTCCCCCGCCCACTCCCCCGCCACCGCCGGAGGCGGCCACCGCCGAGCCGGAGCAGCCCGACCCCGACGCGGAGGCGGCGCTCGACGACCTCATCGCCGCCCTGCCCCCCGCCGAGCTCGCGGCGCTCGACGCCGAGCTCGCGGCGAGCCTCTCCCCCGCCACGCTCGAACGGCTCCGGAGCCGCCCCGCACAACTGGCCCGCCTTCGCCGCCTCGCCTGGTGCCAGCGGCAAGACAGCGACCCAAGGAGCCCTGATGCCCCTGACCAACGAGGCCCGCCTCCGGACCCTGCCCCCGGTGGGCGACCGCATCCCACCGCATGACCTGATCGCTGAGGCCTCGCTGCTCGGCGCCATGCTGCTCTCCACCGACGCCCTGGCGGCGGGAGCCGAGACGTGCTCGGCCGCCGATTTCTACAAGCCGGCCCATGCCCGCGTCTTCGAGGCGATCGTCGCGCTCGACCAACGCGGTGAGCCCGCCGACCCCACCACGGTGGCCGATGAGCTGCGCCGCCGGGGCGAGCTGGAGACCCTCGGCGGCATGGCCACGGTGGTCAGCCTGCAGGCCAACACCCCCTCGACGGCGAACGCCGAGCGCTACGGGCGCATCGTGCGCGACCACGCCCTGATGCGGGCGCTGATCGGCGTGTCCGGCGAGCTGGCCGAGCTGGGCTTCAGCCGCCCCGCCGACGTCGGGGGAGCCCTCGATGCGGCCGAGGCCAAGCTGTTCACCGTCGCCCAGCGCCAGGTCACCGACTCCCTGGCCGGCGCCCCCGAGCTGGTGCACGGCTTCCTCGACGACCTCGAAGCCGTGATGGACTCCCCCACCGACCTCCTCGGCCTGCCCACCGGGCTGGGTGACCTCGACCGGCTGCTGCTCGGACTTCACCCCTCCACGCTCAACATCCTCGCCGCCCGCCCGGCCATGGGAAAGACCGCCCTGGCCCTGGGCATCGCCGCCCACGTCGCCGGGGTATCCGGCAAGCCGGTGCTGTTCTTCTCCCTGGAGATGAGCCAGCGCGAGCTCACCCAGCGCCTCGTCGCCGCCAAGGCCCGGGTCGACGGCCAGCGGCTGCGCACCGGACGCCTCAGCGGCGCCGAGCTCACCGCTGTCTACGCCGCCACCGACGCCATCGCCCGCTGGCCGCTGGTGGTCGACCACCACCCCTACGCCACCGTCATGGAGATGCGGGCCAAGGCAAGGCGCCTGCGCGCCCGCCAGAAAGACCTCGGCCTCATCGTCGTCGACTACCTCCAGCTCATGCACACCGCCGCCAAGGCCGAACGCCGCGACCTGGAGCTGGCCGAGATCTCCCGCGGCCTCAAGCTCCTCGCCCGCGACCTCGACGTGCCCGTGCTCGCCCTGTCCCAGCTCACCCGCAACGTCGAGCAGCGCGGCGACAAGCGCCCCGTGCTCGCCGACCTCCGGGAGAGCGGCGCCATCGAAGCCGACGCCGACGTGGTCGTCTTCCTGTACCGGGACGAGGTGTACTACCCCGACTCGCCCGATCGCGGCATCGCCGAGCTGATCATCGGCAAGCACCGCTCCGGCCCCACCGGCACCGCCCGGGCCGCCTTCATCCATGGCCAGGCCAGCTTCGCCCGACCTGGCGCAGGCGTAGGCGCCACTCCGGCGATCTTGACTTCTATAGCAGAGTTGCTATAGTCACACGGGATGGCCTGGAGAACTCTGCTGGTCTCAGAAGCCGTCCGGGAGATCGAATCTCTCGCCGGCAGAGAGCGGGAAGCGATCGAAAACGCGGTGAAGAAGCTGCAGGCGCTGGGCCCGCAGCTCGGCTACCCACACTCGAGTGCGATCCGCGGCAGCGAAGACCTGCGGGAGCTACGACCCCGGGCGGGACGGAGCCGGTGGCGGGTTCTCTATCGCCAGATCGGCGAGGTGTACCTGGTCGCAGCCATCGGGCCCGAGGCCGGAGTCGACCCGCGCGGGTTCGACCGGGCGGTGGCTGCCGCGAAGAGGCGACTGGACGAACTGGAGGTGGACTGATGGCCAAGCTGTCGGAGCTCAAGAACATCGATGAGGTGATCGAGGAGCACCGCGGAACCGACCCGGAGTTTCGCGAGCGCTGGGACCGCGCCCGGTTCGCCCGCGCCGTCGCCGTGAAGATCATCAAGTACCGCAGCGAGCACGGGCTGACCCAGACGCAGCTGGCCCGGGAGGTCGGGACCACTCAGTCGGTCATCGGCCGCCTCGAGCTCGGCGAACAGCCCCCCTCCCTGGCGACGCTCGCCAAGCTCACCGCCCGGACGGGGCTGGAGTTCCACCTCGACATCACCGGCGGCGACGTAGCCCTGTCCGCCTAGCGGTCGGTCACCTCGCGGGTCGCCGCAGTGCCCCCATGCGGCGCACCTCCGCCCGCCGACGCAGCCGCTCGATCTCCGCCTGCTCGGCGGACTTCCCGGGCCGTCGGCCCTGGGCCGCCAGCGCATCGAGCGCGCCGGCGTCGCGCGCCCGCCGCCACTCCACCAGGTGCGAGGAGTACAACCCCTCCCGGCGCAACAACGCCCCCCGCGCGCCCGGCTCGGTCAGCTGGTCGTACTCGGCGAGGATCGCCAGCTTGTACTCCGGCGTGAACACCCGGCGGCGGGGACGATCC
>DATGDX010000059.1:0-4725 GCA_035310665.1 Mycobacteriales bacterium
TGGGCGCGGGCGCTGCCGCGGGTCACGACGTTCGGCCGGCTCGGGCTGTTCGCGCACGACAACACCCACCACGCGCTGGCCGAGGCGTACGACGCGGTCGCGGCGCTGCGGGCCGACGGGGCGCGGGACGAGGCGGCGTGGTCAGCCGCCCGCCAGCGCTTCGCGGGGCACGTGGTCGAGGACTGACGCGGGCCCTGCCGACGGGCGCGCCGGGGCCGGGGCGTCCGGCAGGTTGAGCTCGCGGTGGATGGCCGGCAGCACCCGCCGCAGGTAGACCAGCGGGCGCACGAACGAGCGGCCGGCCCGGCGGCGTCGGTAGCCGACCGGGACCTCGGCGTACGCGTAGCCCTTGCCGAGCAGGTCGAGGGTGAGCACCTGCGCGTAGTTGTAGTCGTGCACGATCTCCGCGTGCGCCGCCGCGGCGGCGGAGAACCCGCGCAGCCCGCTCTGCCCGTCGGTGAGGTCGCGGCGGCGGGTCAGCCACCGCAGCAACCCGGTCAGCAGCGCATTCCCGAACCGCCGGTGCGGGCGCATCCGGCGCGGGCGCCCCCGGGCGAACCGCGACCCGACCACGTAGTCCGCTCGGCCGGCGAGGACGGGGGCGAGCACCCGCGGCAGGTCCTCGGGCGCGTACTCCCCGTCGGCGTCGAGGTAGCCGACCGCGGCGGGCCGCAGCGCGCTCGCCTCGGCGAAACCGCGGCGCAGCGCCGCCCCGAGCCCCGCGTTCGCGCCCATCCGCACCACCCGCGCCCCGGCCGCGCTCGCCCGCGCCGCGGTGCGGTCCCGGGAGCCGTCGTCGACGACGAGCGCGACGACCGGGTGCCCGGCGACCCGGCGGGGGAGCCGCTCGACGACCTCGCCGACGCTGCTCTCCTCGTCACGGGCGGGGACGACCGCGACGACGGGGGCGTCCGGGCCCGTCGCGGACCGCTCGGGCCGCGGGGGCAGCCGGCGCGGCAGCCGCAGCCGCCCCCAGTACCCGGGTGCGGGGACGGTGAGCGCGACCGTACCGACCACGAGGCTGTACGCCGTCTTCAGCCCGTGCGTGACCACGGCCACGGCGAGGGCGGGTCCGGCGGGGGTGCCGAGCATCGTGAGCGCCGCGGTCGCCGCCGCCTCGTAGCCGCCGACCCCGCCCGGGGTCACCGCCACCGACTGCGCGGCGATCGTCGCCGCGGTCACCGCGACCGCGTCCAGCGGCGACAGCACGATGCCCGCGGCGTGCGCGACCTGCCACACGACCGCGGCCTCGAACAGCCAGGCGGCCCCGACGAGCACCGCGACCCGGGCCCCGGGCAGCCGCAGCCCGCGCCCCCGCGCCCCCAGCCGGTGCACCCACACCAGGCCCGCCGCCAGCGCCACGACCGCTATCGTCGCCGCCACCGCGCCCCAGCTACCCACGAGAGCGCCGGCGAGGTGCGGCGCGGCGAGCGCGGCGAGCACCCCGACGGCGAGCAGGTCGCCGAGCCGCAGCACGACCGCGGACGCGACGACGGGCGCGGCGGCAAGGTCGGTGCGGCGCAGCACGCTGGTGACCCGCAGCGCCTCCCCGAGGCGCAGCGGCAGCACGTGGTTGCCGAGCAGGGAGACGTGCAGCGCGGCCCACGCCTGGCCCCGGCCGAGGGCGGGCAGGACCAGCGGCCAGGCGAGGGTGCGCAGCCCGAACGCGACGGCGTACGCCGCCAGCGCGGCGGCGAGCCCCGGTGGGTCGGCGAGGACGGCTTGCGCGACCCGGGCGAGCGCGGGCGCGTCGGCGACGCGGACGAGGTAGCCGACACCGAGGACGACGACGGCGGCGCCGGCGACGCGGCGGGCCCACGGGCCGGCCAGCCGGGGCAGTCGCGACGGCACGGGCGCCTTTCGTGTCGGCAGTAGCAGCGGCGGTTAGGTACCCCTTAGTCTGCCGTCCTGACCGAGGCAGGCCCGGGCGGAAGGGGGGCGCACGGATGGGGCGCCGCGCGTTTCCGCTGGCCATGATGGCGGTTGCCCTCGTCGCCGTCGTCGCGGCCCTGGCCGGGGTCGGCGTTCGCTCCACGTTCGGCGGGCGGGCGGCGGTGGACGAGCCGCAGTACCTGCTGTCCGCGCTCTCGCTGGCCGAGGACGGTGACCTCGACATCGCCGACGAGCTCGCCGCGCGGCGCTGGCGTGCGTTCCACGACGCGGAGCTGCCGATGCAGACGCGGGTGCTGCCCGGCGGGCACCAGATCAGCCCGCACGACCCGCTGCTCTCGCTGCTGCTCGCCGGGCCGGTCGGGCTGGGGGGCCTGGTCGCCGCGAAGGCGACGCTTGCGCTGCTCTCCGGCGCCCTCGCGGCCCTGCTCGTGTGGGTGGCCGTGCGGCGGTTCCACGTGCCGCTGCCGCTGGCCGCGGTCGGCGTCGGGCTCGCCGCCGCCTCGCCACCGCTCGTCGTCTACGGTCAGCAGATCTACCCCGAGCTGCCGGCAGCGCTCGCGGTCGCCGTCGCGGTGGCCGCGCTCACCGGCGCGCTCGCGCCGGGCGGGTTGGCCGCGCTCGCCGCCGCGGTGGTCGCCCTGCCGTGGCTGTCGGTGAAGTACGCCGTGGTCGCCGCGGCGCTCGCCGGGCTCGGGCTGGCCCGGCTGCGCGCGCGCCCCCGGGCGGCGGGGGTGCTCGTCGTCGGGTGGGCGCTCGCGGCGGTCGCGTTCGTCGTCGTCCACCGGCACGTGTGGGGCGGGCTGACGCCCTACGCGAGCGGCGACCACTTCGTGGCCACGGGGGAGTTCAGCGTGGTCGGGGTCGCGCCCGACTACGCCGCGCGCAGCGTGCGGCTGGTCGCGTTGCTCGTCGACCGCACCTACGGGCTGGTGCCGTGGCAGCCGGCGTGGCTGCTCGCCGTCCCGGCGTTGGCCGCGCTGCTGCGGCGCCGCCCGCCGGGGTGGTCCGTGCTCGCCCTGCCGCTGCTCGCGGGCTGGCTCGTCGCCACGTTCCTCGCCCTGACCATGCAGGGCTACTGGTGGCCGGGGCGACAGGTCGTCGTGGTGCTGCCCCTCGCCGTGCTCGCCGTCCTCGTCTGGCTCGCCCGGGTCCCCCGCCCGCTGCTCGCCGGCGCGGCGGTGCTGGCCGGCGCCGGCGTCGCGTCGTACGCCGCCCTGGTCGCCGACGGCTCCGCCGGGCTCCTCACCTGGGTGAGCGGGTTCGAGCGGGTCCATGCGCCGGCGTACGCCGCGCTGCGCCCGCTGCTCCCCGACTACACCGGCGGGTGGTCGCCCGCCCTGTGGGTGCGCCACGGCGCCTGGCTCGCCGCGCTGGCCCTCGCCGGGTGGCGGGCCACCGATCCCGCCCCGCTTCGATGGGCCCCGCTTCGATGGGCCCCGCTTCGCGGTGCCCTCCTCGCGATGCGCGACCGTGAGGGCCGCTCCGAGACCCAGGGCTGACGCCCTCCCGCACCTGCCCTACCACGACCTGGAGACGTTGATCCGGATGCTGACCGCGCTGCTGATCATGATTCGGGAGGGCTTCGAGGCGGCCCTCATCGTCGCGATCGTCTACGCGTACCTGCGCCGCATTCGACGCACCGACCTCGACCGCGCGATGTGGCAGGGGGTGCTCGCGGCGGCCGCCATCTCGGTCCTCGCGGGCGTCGTCATCCACCTGACCGCCGGGTCGCTCGAGGGCGCCGCGCGGCTGCGCGCATTCGCCGCGATCTCGCTCACCGCCGTCGCCGTGCTCACCTGGATGATCTTCTGGATGCGGCGGCAGGCGCGCGCCATCAAGGGCGATCTGCAGCACAAGATCGATTATGCGCTGGGCGCGGGGAACGTGCGGGTGGCGGTCATGGCCGTGGCGTTCTTCGCCGTGCTGCGCGAGGGGCTCGAGGCCGCCCTGTTCCTGATCGCGGTGGCCACGGGCGACTCGGGATGGCAGGTGCTCGTCGGCGGGACCCTCGGCCTGGCGATCGCCGCGGCGCTCGGCTGGATGGTCGCCGTCGGCGGTCGGCGGCTGCCGATGCAGCAGTTCTTCAAGGTGACCGGTATGGTGCTGATCGTGTTCGCCGCGGGGTTGCTCGCCCGCAGCGTGCTGTTCCTCCAGGGCGCGGGCGACCTGGGTTCGGTGTGGAACGACGTCTACGACCTGCGGGCGGCTGCCTGGCTCACCCAGTCGACCGAGACCGGGAAGTTCCTCGCCGCGATGTTCGGGTGGGACCCGCGGCCGTCGATCGAGCAGGTTCTCGCCTGGGCGGCGTACCTCACCGTGGTGAGCTGGCTGTTCCTGCGCCCGTCGCGGGCCCCGGCCCCCGCTTCGGCGCCGACGTCCGCTCCCGCTCCGGCTCCCTCTGGCCCGGGGTCCTGACGGCGGGGGTCTCGAGGGCGGGTTCGTCCGCCTCGCGGCGGTACCACAGCCACCCGGCCGCGACCCCGTCCAGCCCGAACCCCAGCCGGTCGAGCAGGCGGCGCGAGGCGAGGTTGTCGGCGAGCACGCGGGCGACGAGCCGGGCGCAGCCCGGACGGGCGAGGGCCCAGGCGGCGAACGCGCCGACCGCTTCGGTGGCATATCCGCGGCGGCGGAACGGCGCGGCCAGCGCGTATGACAGCTCCGCCGTGCCTCCCGGGCCGGGTCCCCCGGACCAGCCGCAGTCCCCGATCACCCGCCCGTCGTGGCGGCGGACGAACCACCCCGTGCCGCGCTCGTCTCCTCGGGCGACGTCGTGCCGCAGCCCGTCGAGGGTCTCCTCGTGCGGCCACCCCGGCGCCGTGGAGACCGTGGACA
>DATGDX010000060.1:0-15195 GCA_035310665.1 Mycobacteriales bacterium
GCGCACGCGCCTCCAACACCTCTCGGTCAGCACTGGACAACACCACGACATAGGGCGACCGACGAGACATCGCAGCCTCCGACAGCAGGCACAGCCGGGAGGCTCGGCGCTTCCCCTCGCCGAGACAGGGGAAGAACTTACACCGACGTAATTCGGGCGGCGACCACTAGCACGCCGACGGGCGTCAAACCGGACCGGCGCCCGCGGCCCCCGCGTCCGGGCGCACCCGAACCGCGCGCCGGCGCCCGCGTTGCACGACGCGTCCGGTCAGCGCGCGCCGCGGCACGTCGTACTCTCCGCGGGCGAGCGCCTCCCCGTCGATGCGGACCGAGCCCTCGTCGACCAGCCGCCGTCCCTCGCTGCGGGACGCGGCGAGCCCCGCGGCGTGCAGCAGCGCCGGGACGTGGACGGGGTCGCCCGCGGGCGCGGAGATCTCGGGGACGTCCTGCGGCACCTCGTGACGGCGGAACAGCCGGTCGAACTGCTCCTCCGCTCGCCCGGCGGCGTTCGTCCCGTGGTAGAGAGTGACGATCTCGCGGGCGAGGCGGCGCTTCGCGAGGTTCGCCTGCGGTCCGCCCTGCTCGACCGCCGCCTCGAGCGCCGCCACCTCGCGGGGGTGCAGCCCGGTGCACAGTCGGGCGTACCGGGCCACGACCGGGTCCGGGATCGACATGAGCTTGCCGAACTGCTCCTCAGGCGACTCCGTGATCGCCACGTAGTTGCCGAGTGACTTCGACATCTTCTGGACCCCGTCGAGGCCTTCGAGCAGCGGCACGGTGAGCACGACCTGCTCGGGCTGACCGTGCGCGCGCTGCAGGTCACGCCCGATCAGCAGGTTGTAGGTCTGGTCGGTGCCGCCGAGTTCGACGTCGGCGCGCACGGCGACGGAGTCGAGGCCCTGCAGCAGCGGGTAGAGGAACTCGACGAGCGAGATCGCCCGGCCCTCGACGAACCGCCGCGCGAAGTCGTCGCGTTCGAGCAGCCGGGCCACCGTGAGCTCCTTGGCCTCGCGGATCACGTCGGCCATCGTCATCGAGGCCAGCCACTCGGAGTTCCGGCGTACCTCCACCCGGTCGGGGTCCAGGATCCGCATGACCTGCTCGAAGTAGGTCGCCGAGTTGCTCGCGGTCTCCTCCGGGGAGAGCATCACCCGGCTTGCGGATCTTCCGCTCGGGTCACCGACCATGCCGGTGAAGTCACCGACGATGAGTACGGCGAGATGCCCGAGGTCCTGGAACTGCCGCAGCTTGCGCAGGACGACGGCGTGACCGAGGGTCAGCTCGGCCCCGGAGGGGTCGAGGCCCAGCTTGACCCGCAGCGGCCGCTCGTCGCGGATCGCGGCCCGCAGCCGCTCCTCGAGGGCGCCGTCGGGGAGGACCTGGGCGGCTCCCGACCGGAGGATCCCCACCTGCTCCTCGACGTCGGAGGCCATGACGGGGAGTGTGACACGCCGCTACCGTCACTGGTGCCATGGCCACGATGCGCTGGAATCCGCTGGCCGGCCATGACGGGGAGTGTGACACGCCGCTACCGTCACTGGTGCCATGGCCACGATGCGCTGGAATCCGCTGGCCTCGCGGTGGGTCGTGCTCAGCACGGCGCGCGCGAGCCGACCCGAGATGCTCGCGAAGCCCGGCGGGGTCTGTCCCTTCTGCCCCGGAAGCGAGGCGCAGACGACGGAGACGATCGCGGCGTACGGCGGCGACGAGCAAACGTGGCGCGTGCGGGTGTTCCGCAACCGCTACCCGGCGTTCGACGAGGTGGCCGCACCCGGCGCGCGCGGCAGCCGCGGGCGGGAGCGCCCGGCCTACGGCCGCCACGAGGTCGTGGTGCTGACGCCGGACCACACGGCCGACCCGGCGGATCTCAGCGACGAGCAGATGGCCCACGTGTTCCGCGCGCTGGCCGACCGGATGGCGGCGCACGCCGCCGCCGGCTTCGCCCACACCCAGATGTTCGTCAACGTCGGGGCCGCCGCAGGCGCGTCTCTCCCGCACCCGCACGGGCAGCTCATCGCCACGGACGTGGTCCCGCCGGTTGCCGACCGGGAGGCGTCGCAGCTGCGCGGCCCGGACTGCCCGCTGTGCGGCGTCGCGGACGAGGAGCGCGACAGCGGCCCGCGGCTCGTCACGCGCAACGCCGGCGCGCTGCTCGTCTGCCCCTACTGGAGCGAGTGGCCGTTCGAGCTGCTCGTGGTCCCGGAGGCCCATGTCGTCGCGCCGTACGCCAACGATCTCGTCTTGCTCGGCGTCGGCCGCGCGCTGCGGTTCGGTCTGCAGCGGTTGCGCGACGCCGCGGGCATCCGGGACTACAACGTCGTGCTGCACGCGGGCCCGCACCGGGCGCCGACCCCGGACTTCTTCCACTGGCACCTGCACGTCTACCCGCGGGCCAAGCCACGCGCCGGCTTCGAGCTGGCCAGCGGGATGGAGATCAACGAGCTGCGCCCGGAGGCGGCGGCGAGCCGCCTCCGGGCGCACCCGAAGCCGGACGAGAAGCACGCCGAGTGATGCCGGTGGTCAGCGGGTCGGCGGGGCCTCGTCATCCCGCGGCTCGTCGTCGCGGGGCGGGGTGGGCGGGTCGACCGCGGCGCTCCACGGTTCGGTGAGCTCCTTGCGTTCGGGGTCGAACCCGCCGGGCCGGCCGAACCCGCCCGTCCGCCGCTGCGTCCGGCCGAAACCACGGATCTTCTCGCCGACCCGGGCCGCCTGCTCGGGAGCGACCAGGAACGTGACGTCCTCGGCGATCCGGGCGGCGGCGGAGCGCAGCTTGTCCTCGTCGAGGTTCGCCTCGATCTGCTCACCGAGATCGGCGAGCACGTCGTTGACGCCGTCGAGCAGCCGGCCGAGGGTCTCCTCGACGCGCACGTCCAGCGACCGGTCGTGCAGCGGGCACGGCGGGAACCGGGAGGGCACCTGGCGGCTGGGTTTCTGCGCGGTCGCCCAGTCCGGCTGGTGGACGTAACGCGCACCGTCCACGGTGTAGCGACAGACGAGGCCGGCCCCGGTCAGCTGGTCGAGCTCCGACTCCAGGTCCTCCGGGGTGTGGTCGCGCGTGTGCGCCCACAGCAGCGCGTTGAGCAGGACGGGATCGTCCTCCACCCGCCCGCTGTCGTCGAGCCGGGTCCGAAGGTGCGTGTACGTGCGCTGGGTGGACAGGGGAAGCCGGGCGAGCGTGGCGTTCTCCGCCTCTCCCGGGTGGATCAGGCGGGGCTTCTGGATGGACATGTCCCTCGTCTCCTCGAGGCGGCCCGGTGAGCGGCCCGGGACGGGCGGCTGCCGGTGCGGCGACGAAGCCATGGTGACACGCGTGCGGGGCCAAAGACCCGCGACCGCCCGCCCGGGCGGCCGGGTTCAGGGGCGCTCCGCCACTCCCCTCGCCACTCCCCTCCAATCGCGCCGCAGCGGGTGGTCGCCGGGGATCTCGACGAGGACGATGCGCACCCCGTCGGGGTCTTCGATCCACGACTCGACGAAGCCCCACGGCTCGCGACGTGGAGGGCGTAGCACGGTGACTCCCGCCGCACGGAGCCGGTCGTGCTCGCCGTGCACGTCGCGAACCTGGAGCCAGATCTCGAGGGTCCGCGGTGCCGCGGCTTCCGTGAGCCGCCCGGAGACCTCGAGGAAGCCCTGGCCGAGGAAGAACACCACGCCCGGGTCGTCCGTGGGCCCGAACTCGCGGTAGATCGCCAAACCGAGGACGTCGCGGTAGAACCGCCGGCTGCGCTCCGGGTCGGTGGGGCGCAGCAGGGTCCGGCTGCTGAGAACCTCCACGTCACAGGCCCCCTCAGCCGGGCCCGGAGCCGGCCGCCGACGCCGGTCCGTTCAGCAACCAGCGGTGCTCGAACGGGTCGCGCACCACGGCGACGCGCCCGTACGGCTCGTCCCGCGGAGGGCGCTCAAGCGTCGCACGCGCCGCGACCGCCCGGTCCACCACCGCGTCGACGTCCCGGACCTCGGCGTGCAGGGTCACCGTGCACCCTGCCCGGGGCGCGGCGCGACAACCCCGATCTCCGGGTGCTCGTCCGCCAGCATGACGCGTCCGCCGGAGACCTCGATCTCCGCGTGTCCGATCCGGCCGTCGGGCATCACGATGGGCTCGCCGCGGGGGCGCGCCCCGAACGCCTCGGCGTACCACGTCAGGGCCCGGCGGGCGTCCACGACGGCGAGGTACGGCGTGACGCCCCCGCCCGCGGCGGGTCGGGCCGTGCCGGGTCGGGCCGTGCCGGGTCGGGCGGTGGCGGGCTGCGTTGTGGCGGGCTCGGTCATGCGGGCGTTGCCTCCTCTCGGCGAGCAGCCTCCTCGCCCGGTGCGCACCACCGCGGTGGTTTCCCCGAGCTCTCGGCGGCGGCGACGGGCCCGCGTCGGGCGTCTGCCGCGGGATCGAAGCCGAACGGAAGCTCCAGCCGGTGCGCGCGCATCAGGTCGGGGTCGGCGAACAGATCCCGGGTCGCGGCGTCGGCGACGATGACGCCCTCGTCGAGGAGCACCGAGCGGGGACACAGCTGCAGCGCGTACGGGAGGTCGTGCGTGACCATGAGCGTGGTCAGGCCGAGGTCGAGCACGATCTCCGCCAGCTCGCGCCGGCTGGCCGGGTCGAGGTTGCTCGACGGCTCGTCGAGGACGAGGATCTCCGGGCGCATCGCCAGCACGGTCGCGACGGCGACCCGGCGACGCTGCCCGAACGAGAGGTGGTGCGGCGGCCGGTCTCGGTAGGCGAGCATGCCGACCCGGTCGAGCGCCTCCCGAACCCGCTCGTCGAGTTCGTCGCCCCGCACCCCCAGGTTCGCCGGGCCGAACGCGACGTCCTCGCGCACCGTCGGCATGAACAACTGGTCGTCCGGATCCTGGAAGACGATCCCGACGCGGCGGCGGATCTCGAGCACGGTGTCCGGGACGACCGGCAGCCCGGCCACGGTGACCGAGCCGCGACCGGGCCGCAGGATCCCGTTGAGATGCAGCGCCAGCGTCGTCTTGCCTGCCCCATTGGGGCCGAGCAGGGCGACCCGTTCGCCTGGCCGGACGACGAGCGTGACACCGGACAGCGCCCGCCGCCCGTCCGGGTAGGCGAAGGAGAGGTCGTGGACGGCGAGGGCGGGGACGGCGCCGGTCACGCGGACGAGACCCGAGCAGCGAGGGCGACCGCCAGAGCCAGTGACGGGAGCGCCGCGGCGGCGAGCCACTCGTGCGCCCGCGCGCCCGCGTCGCCGGCCACGGGCATCCGCCCCGAGTAGCCGCGGCTGAGCATCGCCAGGTGCACCCGCTCGCCGCGCTCGTAGGACCGGATGAACAACGTGCCGGCGGACTGCGCGAGCACCCCCCACTGCCGCGGGTCGCGAGCGCGGAAGCCGCGCGACTCGCGCGCGATGCGCATCCGGTGCAGCTCGCTCGTGACGACGTCGGCGTAGCGCAGCATGAAGGACATGATCTGCACGAGGAGCGGCGGCAGGCGCAGCCGCTCGACGCCGAGGAGCAGCGCGCGCGGCTCGGTCGTCGCCGCGAGCAGGATCGACGCGACGACCCCGAGCGTGCCCTTGGCGAGGATGTTCCAGGCCCCGAGCAGCCCCGGCCCGCTGAGCGCGACCCCGAGCACCTCGATCCGCGGGCCCGGGGTGACGACGGGCAGCAGGAGCGCGAACGCGACGAACGGCACGTCGATGAGCATGCGACGGACGATCAGGAGGGCGGGCACCGCCGCGACGGCGGCGACGGCGGCCAGCAGGGCGGCGTACGCACCGAACGCCCAGACCCGCTGCGGCGGGGTGGCGACGACGACGAGCACGAACCCGAGCATCGCCACGATCTTGCATTGCGGGGCCAGGCGGTGGAGCGGGGTGTTCGCCGGCCGGTAGAGCGAGTGCGTGCGGTGCCCGGTGCTCACCGGTTCACCCCCGTCCCCCGGCTCCCTCGTTGCGGCGCGCCCCGGTCGCGACGGACGAGGTGCGTCGCGCGGTCCGGCGTACGACGAGCATCACGCCGCCGGCGAGGACGAAGGTGACGGCGACCCCGGCCACCCCCGCCAGCCCGCGCGACAGCCGCGGGTCACCGACACCCCGGGTGTCGTAGCCCGCCAGCGGCGAGCCCTGCAGGCCGTGGGGCTTCTCGCTCTGGTCGAGGCCCTTGTCGATCGCGACCCTGTTCAGTCCGTCCGGGGTGCTGCTCGCGTAGAAGCTGGCGACTCCGGCCAGCGCCAGGGCGACGAGCACGCCGGCGAGGACGAGGACGCCCGTGCGCCTGGTCATGTCCGGAACTCCTCGAGCCGTGTGTCAGGCGGGACGGGAGACGACGGCGGCAGGCCAACCCCTCGCGTGCCGTACACGAGGTCGGGGCGAACCGCGAGCACCGCCCCGACGGTCAGTGCGGTGATCACTGCCTCACCGAGGCCGATGAGCACGTGGACGCCGACCATGGCGGCGGTGACGGTGCCGAGGGGGACCGACGTGGTCCCGCCGACCGCATAGAACAGGACGAAGGCCAGCGCGGCCGCGGGCACCGAGACGAGCGCCGCGACGAAGGACGCCGTCACGATCGACCTGCTCCTCCGTGGCAGCACCCGCGCGAGCAGCCGGAACAGTGGGTAGCCGACCAAGACCGTGACGAGCGCCATGTCGACGATGTTGACGCCGAGGGCGGTCAGGCCTCCGTCGGCGAAGAACAGGCACTGGACGATGAGCACGACGGCCACGCATAGCGCGCCCGTGAACGGCCCCACGAGCACCGCGGCGAGCGTCCCGCCGAGCAGGTGTCCGCTGGTCCCGGCGGCCACCGGGAAGTTCAGCATCTGCACGGCGAACACGAAGACCGCGACCAGGCCGGCGAGCGGGGCGCCTCGCTCGTCCAGTTCGTGGCGTGCCCCCTTGAGACACGCGGCGACGCCGGCGGCCGCAACCGCGCCCGCGGCGACCGACACCGGTGCGTCGATGAACCCGTCGGGAACGTGCACCGCGGCCCCCTTCCGCACCCGGCCGTTCGCCGGTCGGCGCGTGGCACCCAGCCTCACGCGAGTCGCGCGCAGGTGCAACTTTATCGCAACAGCGGGGCCGGCGACCGGATGCGGCCCGTGGGAGCCCAGGCTCCTGGGGCCCCACGGGATGTCAGGCCCGACGCGGGTCGGCGGACCGTCGGCGGGGCGAGGCCGCGCGGTAGGGGCTGACACTGGGGTCCCCGTCCAGGCTGAACCGCCACGGGTGGTGGGCCCCGGCACCGCCGACCCCCGTGCGTGCGCTGGTCCGCACGATCGAGTCCGGGACCGCCGTTCCCGCGCGCACCCGCAGCCGCGCCGCGGGGTCGCACGCGTCGGCCCCGTCACAGCGCCCGTCGACGCCGAGGGCCGTGGTCAGCCGCGCCGGGCCACGGGCGAGGTCACGGGTGCGGACGTGGGCCCCGCGGCGGCGGCGCGCCAGTTCCACCCCCGCCACGACCGCGCCGGCGCGCACCAGCACCGCCTCGGCCGTTCCGGGCGGGGCGCAGACCAGGTTCATGCACCAGTGCATGCCGTAGGTGAAGTACACGTAGACGTGCCCGGGCGGGCCGAACATCGTGGCGTTGCGGGCGGTGCGGCCGCGGTAGGCGTGCGACCCCGGGTCCGCCGCGCCGGCGTAGGCCTCCACCTCGGTCAGCCGTACGGCGACGAGACCGTCGTCGGTGTCGTGCTCGACGATGCAGCCGAGCAGGTCGCGCGCGACGGTGAGCACCGGGCGATCGAAGAAGGCGCGCGGCAGCGGCGTCGACGCGCTCCTCACCGCATCGGGGTCGCCCACGCCGCGTGTCCCTCCACGGTGTCCCGAAGCGCCGCCAGCTGCTCGATGACCCGCGCGGGAGCGGTGCCGCCGACGGCGGAGCGCGCGGCGAGCGCACCCGGGACCGACAGCACGGAGCGCACGTCCGCGGTCAGGTGCGGGGAGATCCGGGCCAGCTGCTCGGCGTCGACCTCGGACAGGTCGCAGTCGTTCACCGCACACCACACGACCAGGTGCCCCACGGCCTCGTGCGCGTCACGGAACGGGACCCCCCGGCGCACCAGGTGTTCCGCGACGTCGGTCGCCAGCGCGAAGCCCTCGGGTGCCGCGGCGGCGAGCCGCTCGTCGTCCACCCGCATCGTCTCGATCATCCCCGCGACCGCCGGCAGGAGGATCAGCAGGGTGTCGACCGTGTCGAAGACGGGCTCCTTGTCCTCCTGCAGGTCGCGGTTGTAGGTCAAGGGGAGGCCCTTGAGCGTGGTCAGGAACCCGGCGAGGTGTCCGACCAGCCGCCCCGCCTTCCCGCGGGCCAGCTCCGCGACGTCCGGGTTCTTCTTCTGCGGCATGATCGACGACCCGGTCGTGTAGGCGTCGTCGAGCTCGACCCAACGGAACTCGCGCGTGTTCCAGAGGATGACCTCCTCCCCGAGCCGGGACAGGTGCACGCCGAGCAGGGCGGCGGCGAACAGGAACTCGGCGACGAAGTCGCGGTCGCTGACCGCGTCCATGGAGTTGGTCGCCGGAGCCGTGAACCCGAGCTCGGCGGCGACGGCCGCCGGGTCGAGCGGGAGCGACGAGCCGGCGAGCGCGCCGGCACCGAGGGGTGATACGGCGGCACGGGCGTCCCAGTCCCGGATCCGGTCCACGTCGCGGGCGAGGGCGTGCACGTGGGCGAGCACCTGGTGCGCGAACAGCACCGGTTGGGCGTGCTGGAGGTGGGTCAGGCCGGGCGCGGGGGTGCCGATGTGCTGCTCGGCCTGGGACAGCAGCGCCGTCTCCAGCTCGACGACGCAGCGGACGACGCGGCGGGCGTGGTCGCGCAGGTAGAGCCGCAGGTCCGTGGCGACCTGGTCGTTGCGGCTGCGCCCGGCGCGCAGCTTCCCGCCCAGGGCACCCAGCCGCTCGAGCAGCCCGCGTTCGAGGGCGGTGTGCACGTCCTCGTCGTCCGCGGTCGGGCGGAAGGCTCCGGCCCGCACCGCTGTGTCGAGGTCGGTGAGCGCGATGCGGATCTCGCTGAGCTCGTCGTCCGTGAGCAGCCCCGCCCCGTGCAGCACGCCGGCATGTGCGCGCGAGGCGGCGAGGTCGTACGGCGCCAGCCGCCAGTCGAAGTGCACGCTGACCGACAGCCGGGCGAGTGCCTCCGCGGGCCCGGCCGCGAACCGCCCGCCCCACAGCCGCAGCGGCGGCTCATCCGGCACCGCTGCCGCCACCTCCCCGCGTCCCCTGCCCGTGCCCGGGCTGATCGCGCGGCGCCGTCACGCGCTCATCGCGCGGCGCCGTCACCCGCTCATCGCGCAGGGCGGCGATCCGCGCCGGGAGCCCCCACAGCTTCACGAACCCGCGGGCGAGCGACTGGTCGAACCGGTCGTCCGCGTCGTAGGTGGCCAGGTGGAAGTCGTAGAGCGAGGCGTCGCTGCGCCGGCCGGTGACCACCGCGCGCCCGCCGTGCAGCACGAGGCGCACGTCGCCGCTCACGTGCAGCGACGCGGCGTCGACGAAGGCGTCCAGCGCCCGCTTGAGCGGGGAGAACCACAACCCGTCGTACACCAACTCCGCCCAGCGCTGGTCGACCGTGCGCTTGAACCGCGCCAGCTCCCGCTCCACGGTGACGTTCTCGAGCTCCTGGTGCGCCGTGATCAGCGCGATCGCGCCCGGTGCCTCGTACACCTCGCGACTCTTGATCCCGACCAGCCGGTCCTCGACGAGGTCGAGCCGGCCGACACCCTGCGCCCCGGCTCGCCGGTTCAGCTCGGTGACGACCTGCAGCATCGTAATCGGCGTCCGGTCGATCGCGACCGGCACCCCGTCGGTGAACGTGAGGACCACCTCGTCCGGCTCCCGCGGCCGCGCGGGATCCGCGGTGTAGGAGTAGACGTCCTCGGTGGGGGCGTTCCAGACGTCCTCCAGGAAGCCGGTCTCGACCGCGCGCCCCCACAGGTTCTGGTCGATGGAGTACGGCGACTGCTTCGTGACGTCCACGGGCAGCCCGTGGTCCTCCGCGAAGCCGATCGCCTTGTCCCGCGTCATCCCGCAGTCGCGGACGGGGGCGAGCACCGTCAGGTCGGGGGCCAGGGCGGCGAGGCCCACCTCGAAGCGCACCTGGTCGTTGCCCTTGCCGGTGCACCCGTGCGCCACGGTCGTGGCGCCGTGCTCGCGCGCCGCGGCGACCAGGTGGTGGACGATGAGCGGGCGGGACAGCGCCGAGACGAGCGGGTAGCGGTCCATGTAGAGCGCGTTGGCGCGCAGCGCGGGCAGGCAGTAGCCGCTGGCGAACTCGTCCCGGGCGTCGACGACGACCGCCTCGACGGCCCCGCAGGCGAGCGCGCGCTGCCGGATCGTCTCCAGGTCCTCGCCGCCCTGGCCGACGTCGGCCACGACCGCGACGACCTCGGCGCCGGTCTCGGCGGTGATCCAGCCGATCGCGACAGAGGTGTCCAGCCCGCCGGAGTACGCGAGCACCACACGGTCGGTCACGTCCCACTCCCCCCAAGGTTCTGGATCACAGCATCCTCGATCACGCTCAGAGTGCGCACTCGCTCACGCCCTGCCCTCGGCGAGGCGCAGCAGGTGCGCCGCCACGTCGTCCCCACCGGTCGGTGCCCGGCAGATGAGCAGGACGGTGTCGTCGCCGGCGACCGTGCCGAGGACGTCCGGCAGCCCGGTGCGGTCCACCGCGGACGCGAGCAGGTGCGCGCCGCCGGGCGGGGTGCGGAGCACGACGAGGTTGGCCGAGGCGTCGGCCCGGACGAGCAGATCCTGCAGCGTCCGGGCGAGCCGGGCCTCGTTCGCCGCGGTCGCCTCCGGGCCGCGCGGGGTCCGGTCCCCGCCCTCGCCCGGCAGCGCGTAGACGAGCGCCCCGTCGGCACCCCGCAGCTTCACCGCCCCCAGCTCGTCCAGGTCGCGACTGAGCGTGGCCTGCGTCACGACGACGCCTTGGGCGGCGAGCAGTTTCGCCAGCTCGGGCTGCGAGTGCACCGGGGAGTGGGCGAGCACGGAGGCGATGCGCGCGTGCCGGGCCGCCTTTGTCGCCGGGATCCCCACCAGCCGGGCGTCCACCTTAGGACCGCTCCAGCAGGAACGCCAGCAGCGCCTTCTGCGCGTGCAGCCGGTTCTCCGCCTCGTCCCACACCGCGCTGTGCGGCCCGTCCAGCACGTCCGCACTGATCTCCTCCCCCCGGTGCGCGGGCAGACAGTGCAGCACGATCACGTCGTCCCGGGCGACCTCGACCAGCCGGGTGTCGAGGCGGAACGGCGAGAGGACGAGCGCGCGGCTGTTCGCCTCCTGCTCCTGGCCCATCGAGGCCCACACGTCGGTGTAGAGCACGTCTGCGTCGCATGCCGCCTCGAGCGGGTCGCTGCTGAGCACGGCGGCCCCCCCGGTGCGTTCCCCGATCGCGTTGGCGCGCCGGACCACCTGCTCGATCGGCTCGAACCCGGGCGGCGCCGCGACGCGCACCCGCATCCCGGCCAGCGCGCCGGCGAGCAGCAACGAGTGGGCCACGTTGTTCCCGTCGCCGACGTAGGTCAGCGTGAGCCCGGACACCCCGCCCTTGCGCTCTCTGATCGTCAGGAGGTCGGCGAGCGCCTGGCAGGGGTGGACGAAGTCGGTCAGCGCGTTCACGACGGGCACGGTCGCGGCGGCGGCGACCCGCTCGATCCGGGCCTGGTCGAAGGTGCGCAGGACGATCGCGGCGACGTAGCGGGACAGGACCCGTGCCGTGTCCTCCGGCGTCTCGCCACGGGTGAGCTGCGTGGTGCGCGCGTCAACGACGATTGGGTGGCCGCCGAGCTCGACGATGCCGGCCTCGAACGACAGCCGGGTCCGGGTGGAGGGCTTCTCGAAGATGACCGCGACCGAGCGCGGGCCCGCCAGCACCGGGTCGACGTACCGGTCCTTCTTGCGGCGGGCGGCGTCGTCGAGGACCTGCTCCTGCTCCGCCGGGGTGAGGTCGTCGTCGACGAGGAAGTGACGCGGCACCGCGACCTCCCTAGCGGTCGGGGCCGGGCGACCCGGCCGGCCCCCCGGTGATCTCGCCGACTCGGGCCAGCAGCTCGGCGACCGAGAACGGCTTGGCGAACACGGCGTCGGCACCGAGCCGCTCGCGCAGCTTCGGCACGACGTCGACCTCGCCGGTCACGACGAGCACCGGGATGTCGGCCAGTGCCGGGTCAGCGGCCATCTCGTCCAGGACCCGCAACCCGTCGAGGTCCGGCATCATCACGTCGAGCAGCACGAGCGCGGGGCGGCGCGCGGTGACCTGGACCAGTCCGGCGACTCCGTCGGAGGCCGTCCCCACCCGATAGCCCTCGGTGCTCAGCAGTGTCTCCAGCAGGCCGCGCACGCTCGGGTCGTCCTCGACGACGAGAACCAGGGGCGAACTCACGTCGCGACCATAGCCGCCCTGGCAGCACGGTCGAGGACCCCCGGCAACGCGGTGAGGAACGCGTCGAGCTGGGCGACGGAGACGACGAGCGGGGGGGCCAGCCGGATCGCGGCCGGGGCCACCGCGTTGACGAGGAACCCGGCGTCGCGAGCGGCCGCCTCGACCTCGGCGGCAACGGGTGCCGCGAGCAGCAGCGCGACGAGCAGGCCCTGACCACGGACACCGGTGAGCAGCGGGTGCCCGAGCCCGGCAAGGCCGTCGTGCAGCCGCGCCCCGAGCACGGCGGCCCGCTCGACGAGCCCCTCGCGCTCGATCGTCTCGAGGACGGCGAGAGCGGCCGCGCAGCTCACCGGGTTCCCGCCAAACGTGCTGCCGTGGTCCCCCTTCGTCAGCAGCCCCGCGGCGTCGTCGAAGGCGACGCACGCACCGATCGGGATCCCGCCGCCGAGCCCCTTCGCGAGGGTCACGGCGTCGGGGCGGACGGCCGCGCCGTCGGCCAGGTGGGCGAACCAGGCCCCGGTCCGTCCCACCCCGGTCTGCACCTCGTCGAGGATCAGCAGCGCCCCCGCGTCGGCGGTCACCCGCCGCGCCGCCGCCAGGTACCCCGGTGGAGCCGGCACCACCCCGCCCTCGCCGAGCATCGGCTCGAGGAACACGGCGGCGGTGTCCGGCCCGACCGCGGCGGCGAGCGCGTCGCGGTCGCCGTACGGGACGAACGTCACCGGGCCGGGCAGCGGCCCGAACGGATCACGCTTCGCCGGCTGGCCGGTCAGCGCCAGCGCCCCCATCGTCCGGCCGTGGAACCCCCCCTCGGCCGCCACGACGCGGCGGCGACCGGTCTTGCGGGTCAGCTTGTAGGCCGCCTCGGTCGCCTCGGCGCCGGAGTTGCAGAAGAAGACCCGCCCGGCTCGCCCGCCGAGCAGGGTGAGCAGCCGCTCGGCGAGCGTCACGGCCGGCTCGGTGACGTAGAGGTTCGAGGTGTGCCCGAGCGTGGACAGCTGCCGGGTCACCGCCGCCACCACGGCGGGGTGCGCGTGGCCGAGCGCGTTGACCGCGATCCCGGCGAGCAGGTCGACGTACTCCCGCCCGTCCGCGTCCCACACCCGCGCGCCCTCGCCGCGCACCAGCGCGACGGGGGGTGTCGGGTAGGTCGCCATCATCGTCGCCTCCCAGCGCCGGCGCAGCCCCGCCGTGTCCGTCCCGGAATGGGTCATGCGGTCACCATCGTTCCGATTCCCTCGTCGGTGAAGACCTCGAGCAGCAACGCGTGCGGCACGCGGCCGTCGAGGACGTGCGCCCGGCGCACGCCGCCGCGCACCGCCCGCAGGCAGGCCTCCATCTTCGGGGCCATCCCGGCCGTCAGGTCGGGCAACATCGGCTCCAGCGCGTCCGCGCCCAGTTCGCTGATCACCTCGTCGCTGCGGGGCCAGTCGGCGTAGAGGCCCTCCACGTCGGTGAGCACGACCAGCTTCTCCGCGTCCAGCGCGACCGCGAGCGCGGCCGCCGCGGTGTCCGCGTTGACGTTGTAGACCTGCCCGTCGGCCCCCCGGGCGACCGTCGACACGACGGGGATGCGCCCGTCGCGCAGCAGCGCGCGCACCGCGCCCGGGTCGACGTCCACCACGTCGCCGACCAGGCCGACGTCGACGGGCGCCCCGTCGACGATCGCGGGCCGCCGCTCGGCGGTGAACAACCGCGCGTCCTCGCCCGACATCCCGACCGCGAACGGGCCGTGCGCGTTGATGAGCCCGACAAGGTCACGGTTGACCTGCCCGACGAGCACCATGCGCACGACCTCCATCGTCTCCTCGGTCGTGACCCGCAGCCCCCCGGCGAAGGCGGTGGGCACCCCCAGCCGGTCCAGGTGCGCGGAGATCTGCCGACCGCCGCCATGGACGATCACCGGGCACAGGCCGGCGTAGTGCAGGAACACGACGTCCTCGGCGAACGACTCGCGCAGCCCGGGGTCGGTCATCGCGTGCCCGCCGTACTTGATGACCACGGTCTTGCCGTGGAAGCGCGCGAGCCAGGGCAGCGCGTCGACGAGGGTCTGCGCTTGCGTCAGCGCCGTGCGGCGGGACGTGGTCATGTCGAGTACGCCGAGTTCTCGTGGACGTAGTCCGCCGTCAGGTCGTTGGTCCACACCGTCGCCGCCGCCGGCCCCGCGTGCAGGTCGACGGTGATCCGGACCTCGCGTCCGGACAAATCGACGAGCTCGCGCGGCTCGCCGATGACGCCTCCCCGGCACACGGCCACGGCGTTCATCGCGATGTCCACCTGCTGCGGGCCGAAGGTGGCGTCGGTGGTCCCGACCGCGGCCAGCGCCCGCCCCCAGTTGGGGTCCTCTCCCGCGATCGCGCACTTGAGCAGGTTGCTGCGGGCCACCGCGCGCCCGACCTCGACCGCGTCGTCCTCGCTCGCCGCGCCGACGACCTCGATCGCGATGTCCTTGCTCGCGCCCTCGGCGTCCGCGACGAGCTGGCGGGCGAGGTCGGCACAGACCTCGGTCAGGACCTCGCCGAACTCGTCGTACTCCGGGCGCCGCCCGCTCGCCCCGGACGCCAGCAGCACCACCGTGTCGTTCGTGGACATGCAGCCGTCGGAGTCGACCCGGTCGAAGGTCCGGGACGTGGCCGCGCGCAGCGCCCGGTCCAGCGTCACCGCGTCGCAGTCGGCATCGGTCGTGAGCACGACGAGCATCGTGGCGAGGCTCGGGGCGAGCATCCCCGCGCCCTTCGCCATGCCGCCGACGGTCCACCCGCCCGTGCCGCCGCCCGTGCCGCCCTGCGCCTGCTTCACCGCCCTGTCGGTGGTGCGGATCGCGTCGGCGGCCGCCGCCGCGGCGTCGGGGCC